>DAHXOQ010000008.1 GCA_027364815.1 Acidobacteriaceae bacterium
GAGAGGAGGCGGATGAGGGTGGATTTGCCAGCGCCGTTGACGCCGACCAATGCGACGCGATCACCGCGTTCGATGGAGAAGCGCGCATTTGAAAATACATGCTTGGCTCCGTAGCTTTTGGAGAGATTTTCAGCTTCGACAACCATGCGGCCTGAGGGCGGCGGCTGGGGAAATTTGAAATGCATGACGGGTTCATCTTCAGGGATCTCGATGCGCACGATTTTCTCGAGCTCTTTGATGCGCGATTGAACCTGTTTGGCTTTTGTGGCCTGGGCGCGGAAGCGATTGATAAAACTTTCGAGGTGCTCAATCTGGATGCGCTGATTGCGCCATGCGGCGGTGAGCTGCTCGCGACGCTCGTCTTTTTCCTTGAGATATTTTGTGTAGTTGCCGCTGTAGAGATGAAGGCGCTTGTTCCAGATTTCAGCGGTGCGGTCAATGGTGACGTCGAGGAAGTAACGATCGTGGGAGATGAGAATGTAACCGAAGGGATAGGCTTTGAGATATTCCTCAAGCCAGTTGCGGGTTTCGAGGTCGAGGTGGTTGGTGGGCTCGTCGAGGAGGAGGAGGTTGGGTTTGGCGAGGAGCAGGTTGGCGAGAGCGATGCGCATTTGCCAGCCGCCGGAAAATTCGCTGGTGGAGCGCGACCAATCATCTTTGCCGAAGCCGAGCCCAGTGAGTACGGAGCCGACCTGCGCGTCGAGCGCGTAACCATCGAGTGCGTGAAAGCGCTCCTGCAGCGTGGAGTAGCGCTCGGCTGCGGAGTCGTACTCGGGGCCTGCGTGGTCGAGTGTTGACAACTGACCGGCGAGGAGCTCGATCTCGTCTTCCATTTGATGGAGGGAATCGAAGACGGTGAGGCACTCCTCAAAAATTGTGCGACCGCTGAGTTGGAGGCCGTCTTGAGGGAGGTAGCCGATGCTCATGCCACGGGTCTGTTGCATGGAGCCGTAATCGAGATGCTCGAGTCCGGCGAGGATCTTCATGAGCGTGGATTTTCCGGTTCCGTTGGCGCCGACGAGCGCGGTCTTTTCCCTGGCGCGGATGAGCCAGTTGGCGTCAAGGAATAATTCGCGCGGCCCGAAGCGTTTGCCTGCATTTTGAAGTGATAACATTCACTTCTATTTTCGCAGAGTGCGGTGGTTTATTTGATGTGCGTCGCGTAGAGCGTGGTTCGGGTGAGGATGAAGAGGGTTTTTCCATCGCCGCCACCGAAGAGGAGCTGCTCGGGACGGCCGGGTACGTGAATGGTGCGCAGGGGCTTGCCATCGGGCGAGTAGACGTAGATTTCACCGGCGGCGAGGTAGACATTGCCGGCAGGATCGACGGCGACACTCTCGCCACCTTCTTCAGCAAAGAGTTTTGGATTGGAGAGATTGCCGTCATCGCCGACGGTGACTTCGAAGGTCTTCTCCTGCGATTCATCGCTGACGTAAAACTTTTTGCCGGGCTCGGCGGTCGCGAGTCCGTAAGCGCGGAGGCCGTCGTGCATGTTGGTTCCGTAGTAGAGAGAGCCTTTGACGAAATCGTCACCGGTGGGAATGAAGACGGAGCCATCGGGGGAGACGAATTGCCAGGGTCTTTTTTCTGCGATGTACGCGGGGAAATCATTTTCGTTGCGCCAGTAATCGACGGGGATGATTGCCTTCGCTCCGGGACGTGCGGCAGTGGGTTGGGCTTTGAGGAGTTCGACGTTGAGATCAGCATTAAGATCAGGGTCGTCCGGCTTGAAGGTGTAGACGGTGCCGTTGCCTTGATAGGAGACGACGAGCAGGTTGCCGGATTTGTCGAAGGCGAGGTTGACGGGATCGAGAGGATTGTCGCGTACCTTGATGAGTTCGTGATTTGCAACTGACCAGTGATAGATGGTTTGCCAATGCGCATCGATAAAATAGGGGTCGCCATTGGGAGCGATTGCGCCGCCTGAGATGTTGAAGAAACCGTCGACAATTTTTTCAACTTCCTTGTCGTGTGCGGGATGATTGCCGGGATTCCCGTCGGAAAAATCGAGCCATGCGAATTCGCGATTGCGAATTGAAAGGTGATCATTTGCGCTGAAGACGGCATCGTCGAAGGAAGCTTTGCAATCGCTGTAAATGTGAATGTTGCGGAAGTGGATGTTCTGCGAGTTCTGAACTTCGATTGCGTAAGGGAAGGGCTGGAACATGCTGACGACGCGGTAGGAGTGGTAGTTGGCGATGGTGATGTCGTTGGAGTTGGTGATTTCGAGGGGAAGAGCGAAGCCGCCCTCGCCGCGTTCTTCTTCTGTTTGGAGGGCGTAGATTTGCCAGTGCGCGGCGTTGTGGATTTGGATTTCGTTGCGGACGTGATGCTCGCTGGAGAGTTCATAGACGCGGCCTGGAGTGGAGGTATTTGAAATCAACATTCCAGCTTGCGCAAAAGTGCTCGGCGTCCAGATGTCCATGAAAGTGCCGCCTCCGCCATCGGTGATCCAGAGGCTTGGATACTGGCCATTCCAGCGGCGTTCGAGGTCGGAGTCGGCGGTGTGGGTGTTGTTGTAGATGCTCCAACCGCGCGTGCGGGGCTTGGGGGTGGGATTGATGGGCGGATTGATATCAACGGTTCCGTGGCCGCCGAGGAAGCGCACATCGTTGACGAGAGAATTTGTTCCGGCCATCCATTTAAGAGCGACGGCGCGGGGATTGATTCCGTTTGTATAGAGGCCGATGCCTTGAATAATGTTGGTGCCGTTGTGCGGCGCGATGAGCATGGGAACGGGGCTGCCGACTCCGGCGAAGGCGGGCGTGCGGTCGGCGAGGAAGATGCGGGTGAGGCTGGGATGAAGTCCGATGAGAACTGTGTCCGGCTTGAGAGTGATGGTGTTGGTGATGCGATATTGGCCTTCGGGAAGATAGATGGTGCGGTGCGTGTCGATGGCATTTTGCAGAGCTGCTGTGTCGTCGGCAACTCCGTCGCCGATTGCGCCGAGGTCGTGGAGATTTACCCAGGATTGCATGGGCGGAAGTGCGGGGACGTCGGAGATTACTGGCGGAGGGAGGGTTTGCACAGATAGAGCGTCGAAGATGTCTTCGATTTTTGAAGTTGACTCGATGGAAGCAAAGTGGAGGCCGTGGCTGAAAGTGGAGACAATGTACGCGCCGGATTTGCCTTGAATGATATTTCCGCTTTCACGGAGAAGAGCAAATTTTGGAACGGATTTGCAAGCGACGTTCTCGGCGTTGATTTCAGTGTGCGGGTTGCGCTCGTTGCTGATGATGATGGCGGGGCCGGAGATGTTTTCAAAGCGAGCGTCTTTGATCCAGAGTTCTTCGGGGTAGGTGGCGTCGATGTCGATTGCAGTGGGAAGGTTTTTGAATTGAGGGCGGACGAGGGTGAGTCCGGCTTCATGCTCTCGGATGGCTGATTCGCGCTGATCTTCGAAAGTGGAATCGATGACGGTGAATTGCCAGCCGGGTGATGGCTTGCGGGTCCAGATTCCGTAGCGACCGCCGAAGAAGTGCAGATCTTCAGCGAAGTTACCGCCATCGTGAATACCTGCGAGTCCGGAGCCGATGTGGAAGTCAATGTGGGCGAGGAAACAATGCTGGGCGTATCGGGCGCGCACTGCGACGGCGGCTGGATTGCCCGCGCCGATTTCGAAGTCCACATTGCTGAGCGCGGAGTAGAAGGTGCCGGGAGTGGCATCGCCAGGTTTAGTGGTTTTGCTCAATATGGAGCCGTCCCATTGGCGCGTGCCGGGGCGGTTGCCGGCGAAGAAGACCATGTTGTTTGGATCGCTCTGAAAGCCTGGGGAATTGTCAGCGAGCACAAAAACGGGGCGCGTTGGACCGAAGCCAATTAAGCGCACACCGGGCCAGATGTAAAGAGTTCTGGAGAGACGGTAACGACCGCTGGGAAGGAGGACGACGCCGGCTTCGTGCGCGTCATGCGCTTTGTCGATGGCTTGTTGAAGGGCGTCTGTGTCGTCGGCGATTCCATCTGCTTTGACGGGAAAATTCGCCGCGGTTACGACAACGGCCTGCGTGTCTTTTGGGAGTTCAGAGTAGTAAGAGTTTGCGAGCAGGGTGGGTGTTGCCAGAATCAGTGTTGCAAAAGTGAGCCATATCTTCATCATCGCAAGTGCCTCGTAGTCGGAATCGAGCTTGAGTTGAATGGTGCAGGAGAGCATTTTTCATTGCTGAATCAAGACAGGATGAGGATAGCACTTTGCCGGTTGAGTGCATGGTTCATGGAAGAGCTTATGCAATTGTGAGACTGTAAAAGCCACAGATCCTGCGAGCAATTCATTCATCAGAGCGGATGAATTGAGCACAACAATTCTGACTAGTAACCGACGAGTGTGAATTAGTATCTCCACAAGCAGTTAGGGGACAGAGATTTACGGTCTACAAGCAGAATTTAGTGTGCAACAGGAGCCGGGGTCGTTAGTGGTGGAGGTAAAATGATAGATAAGCTGACGGGTGTCAGCAACGCGTGGATCCATACAACGAAGCGCCGTATTTTGGAGTTGAGAAGGAAAGTGGAATTGAATTTCTGCGGGAGCTAATTGAAACAGAGCAAAGCATTTGAAAGTTGTGGACACACGTGGAACACACATTTCGTAACTACTTTTATAGGCTGGCATTTTGTGCTTTGATATTTGGCGCAAGCCTAGCGTCACAGGCGCAGAGCACTACGAACTCTGAATTGACTGCACCGCTGCCAGATGCACCGAATCCGCAGGTGCAAGATCGAGATGCAGCGACGTTGCGCAACTTGCCGAGGAACTTTCTCAAAGATCAGGGTGCAATCTGGACGAGTCCCGCGCACATACGTGCGCACGATCTGGAGTGGCTGGTACCGCTGGGAGTTGCAACGGGAGTGGCTTTTGCGACCGATCATCATACGATGACGCAAGTTGTTTCCTATGACTCAAGTTTTAACCAGAACAACATTACGACATCCAATGCAATGATCGGCGGGTTCATAGCTGCGCCAGTCGTTTTATATGGGTGGGGTCATTTTGAGAAGAACGAGCACGCGCAGGAGGCCGGTATCCTGAGTGGAGAAGCGATGCTGGATGCCCTTGTTGTTGAGCAGGGGTTGAAGCTGATGACGTGGCGTGAGCGGCCAAGCGTGGACAACGCAAACGGTCATTTTTATCAATCCGCTGCGGGACTCGACTCCTCATTTCCATCATCGCACAGTTTGATTGCGTGGGCTGCGGCATCTGCAATCGCCAGTGAATACCACTCCCCATGGGCCCAGATTGTTGTCTACTCGGCTGCCACAGGCGTGAGTCTCACGCGCGTCCTGGGTCGAGAACATTTTCCTTCGGATGTGCTGGTGGGCGCTGCGACAGGATGGCTCATCGGGCATTATGTTGTACACCGTCACCGCAGGCATGCAATCGCAAAACACTGAGATCTGCAGGTTTAGGAAATCAGAAACCGCCGCAGCACTCCGTCATTTTTGCGTTGACCAGAACGAGTGATGCCAACTGCGACAGAATCCGCTACACTCGAAGATGCAGCACTGTAAGTCATTGAAGGGCCTGTAGCTCAACGGTTAGAGCAGGGGACTCATAATCCCTTGGTTGGGGGTTCGATACCCTCCGGGCCCACCACTTGGACTTAATTATTCATTTCATTTTAGAGACGCCTGACAGGTTTATACATTGTTCAATTTTCATTGAAATGCAGTCGCTACCCATTACATTTTGGCGCATGGCGTAGTCGGCGAAGCAAATTGATTGCAGGACGGCAAGCTGATTTGTGCGACACGCAATTTTCAATGTATGAATTGTGATGAGTTTTGCTGTGTCATAGCGCCGTCAGCATTCATTGCCGTTCAAATTCTTTCAGCGGCCGGGCAGACAATGATGGTGGGATTGACCGGTTGCGAAGAATACTTTACACCTGAGAGATGGTTCGGTAAGTATCTCTCAACAACTGGACTTTGAAATTATCTCAAGATACTTTTCCAAGTAATCATGATTGTTGTATGATGTTGCTCGATCGACTACTCTTCCCCCTGGAGGCGATATGAAAAGATTTTTTGCAATATGCGTGGTTGTACTGTGTTTCTCAGCGAGTGCCTTTGCTGACGAATTCAAGGGTTTTGTTGAAGACACTGCGTGTTCAACCAAGCCTGCGATGAAGAATGATTCCGAGTGCGCCAAAAGGTGCATCAAGCGCGGCTCTCCCGCGGTGCTGGTTACGGCAGACGGCAAGATTTATCAGATCGCCAATCAGGATAAGATCATCCCGAAAGCCGGTGAGAATGTGACGATTCAAGGCACATTAAAAGGCGATACGATTACGATTGAAAGCGTCAACTGAGAGCGGTCTTGTACGCGACTAAGTTGTTTTTCTCTTGAGCGCGAAAAGAGGATCGAGGCCGGCGATGGCTCCGAAGCGCTTGCGATCTGCTTCAACAGCGGTGAGCGGCGCAACGGAGCGCAGAGTCGCGAGGCTTCTGATTGCAAGATCCTGATAGACGCCGGTTCCGGCGGCCTTCCAGTCTATTTCCTGTTGAGTTAGCTCGCGAATCACTTTACCGGGCACTCCGGCGACGAGTGTGCGTGGTGGCACTTGCATATCAGCTTTGATAAAAGAAAGTGCCGCAACAATGCATTCTTCGCCAATGACAGCGTTGTCCATGATGACGGCGTTCATGCCAACCATGGCATTACGGCCAACCCGGCAACCGTGCAATATGGCTCCATGTCCAATGTGTCCGTTGACTTCAACAATCGTGTCGCACCCGGGAAAGCTATGCATGACGCATGTATCTTGCAGATTGCTTCCTTTATGCAAAATGAGCCGGCCAATATCTCCACGCAAAACGGCGTTCGCTCCGATGTAGCACAGCGGTCCTACGATAACATCACCGATGAGTACGGCAGTTGGATGCACATACGCACTGGGATCGACGACGGGGATGATGCCATCAAATTCGTAAGTATTCATTAAACTCTTTCCAAAATAACGGCGAGAGCCTGCCCGACGCCAATGCACATGGTGCAGAGAGCGTAACGGCCCTGGATCGCCTCCAGTTGATTGATTGCGGTTATGGCCAGTCTTGCGCCGGATGCGCCAAGGGGATGACCGATGGAGATGGCGCCGCCATTCGGATTTGTGCGTGGGTCGTCATCCCATAGACCGAGAGCTCGCGTTACGGCAAGCGCCTGTGCGGCGAAAGCTTCGTTGAGTTCAATTGTGTCCATTTGCGCTAGAGTGAGTCCGGCACGAGCCAGCACTTTTGGAACAGCGAGTGCGGGTGCGTATCCCATGATGCGTGGAGCAATTCCGGCGGCAGCGGCAGCCACAACACGGGCACGCGGAGTTAATCCATGAGCCTTCACACCGGTTTCAGAGGCCATTAAAACTGCAGCCGCTCCATCGTTGATAGAGGAAGCATTGCCGGCTGTCACGGTGCCATTTTGCTTGACGATTCCCTTGAGCTTGCCAAGTACTTCTATTGTGGTTGTGGGGCGTGGTTGCTCATCTGTTGTGAACATGTGCGTCACGCCATTTTGTTGTTGAACGGCGACGGGAACAATTTGAGCGGCGAAAAATCCACGTTCATTTGCCTCAGCCCAACGTGCCTGGCTGCGCGCCGCGAATGCATCCTGATCGGCGCGCAAAATTCCAAATTCTTCGGCGACATTCTCTCCGGTCTCCGCCATGGAATCCACACCATATTGTGATTTGATTCGATGATTGACGAATCGCCATCCCAGAGTTGTGTCTTCCATTTTTGCCGCACGGGCAAATGCACTCTCTGACTTTCCCATTACAAAAGGCGCTCGAGTCATGCTCTCAACACCGCCTGCAATGAGAAGATCGCCTTCGCCGCTCTTGATTGCGCGCGCTCCCGCTGCAATCGCATCAAGGCTAGATCCGCAGAGTCGATTCAACGTTACAGCTGGAACGTCCACCGGCAATCCCGCTAGCAGAACAGCCATGCGGGCCACGTTGCGATTATCTTCACCCGCCTGGTTGGCGCATCCGTAAAGCAAATCGTCGACAGCAGCCCAATCGACATTTTTGTTGCGCTCCATCAATGCTTTAACCGGAATTGCGGCTAGATCATCGGTACGCACAGTTGCAAGTGCGCCGCCATATTTTCCAAATGGGGTACGAATGCAATCGCAAATGTAAGCAGAGTTCATCGAGTGGCGCTCCTCTTCTTGCTGGCTTGCAATTTTTTTGCACTGCTGCGTGCTTTGTGAATTACGGGCAGATCCTCGATGATGGTACCGTCAATTGGGCAGGACTTCCCACGAAAAAGTGCAACAGTCTCGCCTCGCTGATTTGTCACAGTAACATCGTAAAGTCCAAGCCGGGATCCTAAAGTATGCTCGATCGCAGTAGCGCGCAGCACATCGTTCAAAACGGCAGGTCGAAGAAAGTCGATATGTGCGGCGGCGATTACCGTGCGTTGATTGCGGCTGTTACAAGCGAAGGCAAAAGCTGAATCGGCCAGCGCGAAGAGCATGCCACCGTGGCAGGTTGTGTGCCCATTCAACATATCTTCACGGATGCGCATCTCGACGCAGCAGTTGCCCACTGCGGCGCTGATTATTTTGATTCCCATGGAATGCGAAGCGCGATCTCTGTGCATCAACGCTTTAACTATACGCATTGCCTGTGTTGCCCTCGTCTCAGCCATTCTTTTCATTCTCCTCAATAAGCAGATGACCAGAAAGCGATTTTTGCCTCAAAAAAGGGGAGACGCGATATCTTTCCAGAGCATATGCGTTTTGCATATTATCTAACGTGCGCACGATTCGCTCGATGCCGAGCTTATCAGCCCACTCCAGCGGGCCCAGCTGATAATTCACGCCCTTGCGCATCGCCAGATCGCAGTCTTCTGCGCTGCACACACCTTGATACACAGCATCTGCGGCCTCGTTTGCCAGCATTGCGACAGTGCGCAAAACGATCATACCCGGTATGTCGTTGATCACCGAAACCGCATAAACGGCAGTCTGCAGCAAACCCGCAGCACTCATTAATGCAATACCTTTGGACGCGCTCGTGATAGCCAATCGCGTTGCGTTCTTTGCATCGAGAGCAAGATCAACCAAAACTAAATTTTCAATTCCGGCCTCCGCGGCTCGCGATGCTGCAGTACGGCCGTCCGAGAGATAAAGAACGCAATTGCACGAGTCAGCGATTCGGCCATCAGCATGTGCCGGACACTGAACGAAGTGCGCCTTCGCAGTTTTGAGTCGCACAACCAGCGCTTCGCTGAAAAAACTACCATCATAAATGCGAGTATCGCTCGGCATGGGGCATGATTCAATTGTTGATGGAAGTGATGCAGGCGCGCCGATATCGTAGCGGTAAAAGCCACGTCCGGTCTTGCGGCCTAAAAAGCCAGCGTCTACAAGCTTTTGTTGAAGGGCTGACGGCTCAAAACGTGGATCACCATTAAAGCCTTCGTAGACTGAACGTGTAACGGCATTGTTTACATCGTTGCCAATGAGATCCATCAACTCGAATGGCCCCATGCGAAAGCCGCCAGATTCACGCATGACTGCGTCAATGGTTGCGCAATCTGAAGCGCCTTCCTGCAAGACGCGCAACGACTCCGCATAGAAGGGTCGAGCCACCCGATTGACGATGAAGCCAGGCGAGGATTTTGCATGGACTGGAATTTTGCCCCACTTTTTTGCAGTTGCGTAAATGCACTCAACGACAGCAGTTGATGTAGCTGCTCCGGAGATAACTTCAACGAGCGGCATCAGTGGAGCAGGATTGAAAAAATGCATTCCTGCGAGGCGCTCTGGATTTTGCAGCGAAGATGCAATATCGGTCACTGAGATGGAAGAAGTATTAGTTGCGAGCAACGCATCCGCAGCGACTATATGTTGGAGCTCACAAAAGAGCGAGCGCTTCGCCTCAAGATTTTCCACGATGGCCTCAATCACTAGAGCACATTCCTGGAGTTGAGTGATTGACGCAATCGGTCGCAAACCATTGTGAACCTGGGCAGCTTGTTCTGCTTTGACTCGCCCCTTCACAACAAGCTTATCTAAGGATGAGAAAATACCGGCGATTGCAGTTTCTGCTGCGCCGACGCGTGTGTCGAAAAGCAACACTCTGTGCCCGGCAAGTGCAGCGACCTGAGCAATTCCTGCGCCCATGGCGCCAGCGCCGACAATGCCAATGATGGCGCTGCTAGGAAGCGCTGCGCTTCGTATGTTGCTCTTAGCGTCCATGGAAAACCGGCGCTCGCTTTTCTAGAAATGCCTGCACGCCTTCTGCATAATCTCCGCTTTGGCCGAGTTCGCGCATACAATCGCGCTCCATCATTAGCTGTTGATCAAGCGTTGAGTTAGCGCTGCGATAGATTGCTTCTTTGGTACGCGCAAGGCCGAGTGTTGGCGCTGATGCAAGATGCGCAAGAAGTTTTTCTGTCTCAGCGTCAAAAACTTCGTCGTCAAAACATTTCCAGATGAGGCCCCATTCGGCGGCTTGCTCGGCCATTAGTTTTTCGCCAAGCATGGCCAGCCCCATCGCGCGTGCTGTGCCGACAAGGCGAGGTAAAAAGTAGGTTCCACCGGTATCTGGAATCAGTCCCAAACGTGCGAAGGACTGGATGAAGCTTGCTGATTTTTTGGCGATGACAAGGTCGCATGCGAGCGCCAAATTGGCACCTGCGCCAGCAGCTACACCGTTGACCGCGCAGACCACAGGAATGTGCAATGAGCGCAGAGCAAGAACCAAAGGCGCATAGTGTTTTTCAATTGCTGTGCCAAGGTCGAGCGGTTCGCCGCCCGGCGCGACAACGCAATCACCGAGATCCTGCCCGGCGCAGAAGCCTCGCCCAGCACCCGTGAGCAAAAGCACGCGCGCACTGGATTCACTACGAACTTGTGCAAGAGCATCGAGGATCTCTTCGTGCATTTCTGCAGTGAAGCTGTTGAGTTTATCGGGACGATTGAGCGTAAGTCTCGCGATGCCGTCAGAAAAATCAAAGAGAATGCTGGAGTAGTTCATGCGTGGCTCCCTGCTTGCTCATGAGTCAGCGATTGTTTAGTCACACCACTTGAATGTTTTTTCTGCACCATTGTCAGCACATCGTATTGCGCAACCACTTTGTCATCCTGGTTGGTAACGACTGTGTCCCAACGCACTTCACCATAGCCTTCAATTTCGCGCGGGTTCTTCTGCTTACAAGTCAGGATGACCTTGAGCGAGTCGCCTGGATAGACCGGTGTGATGAAGCGCAAATTGTCGATACCGGTGTTGGCAAGCACCGGGCCCGGCGCCGGGTCAACAAATAAGCCTGCGGCCAGCGAGAGTATGTAATAGCCGTGCGCGACGCGCCCACCGAAGAATGGATTTGCTTTTGCCGCATCCTCATCCATGTGCGCGTAGAACATGTCGCCGGTGAAATGAGCGAAGTGCTCGATGTCATCAAGAGTGACGAGTTTGGGTGGCGAGACGACGCAATCACCGAGATCAAGTTCCTCCAAATATTTTCGAAATGGGTGAACCTCATCGTGCCGCTTGCTACCCACAATCCAACGCTGGCTGATGAGCGACAGAGTTTCTGGTGATCCCTGCAATGCGGTGCGCTGCAGATAATGCATGACGCCGCGAATACCGCCCATCTCCTCGCCACCTCCGGCGCGACCAGGACCTCCATGCACAAGCGCAGGCAACGGCGATCCATGGCCTGTCGATTCTTTGGCGCAGTCACGATTAACGATTAGAATGCGTCCGTGGAATGCGGCGGTTCCAAGCACAAGCTGGCGCGCAAAGTAATTGTCATACGTAAATATGGAGCCGACCAAACTGCCTTCACCCATCTTCACCAACTCAATTGCATCTTCAGTCGAGTCATACGGCATCAGCGTTGCGACAGGCCCGAAGGCCTCAATGCAATGCGCGCTACGATGCACTCTCGGGTTCGGAGTGTGCAAGAGAATCGGGCCGAGAAAAGCGCCTGTGACGATCTCAGCACCTTTGACTTCGAAGTCATCAGGGTTGCCAAAGACAAGCTCCGCGCCGTCTGACCTTAATTCCTGCACACGCGCACGCACCTCATCTCTTTGAGCAAGGCTGGCAAGAGCGCCCATCGTGACGCCTTCAACCGCGGGGTCGCCGAGCACAACTTTTGCAAGCCGCCTGCTGATTGCGTCGATGAGCGGCTGCATCAGAGCATGCGGCGCAAAAGCGCGTCGAATGGCGGTGCATTTCTGTCCGGCCTTAGTGGTCATCTCGCGCACTACTTCTTTGACGAAGAGCTCAAATTCAGGTTGATCGGGCGTTGCATCCGGCCCCAGCAGCGAGAAGTTCAACGAGTCAGCTTCCATCGTGAAGCGCACTGAATTATTTTGAATGGCGGGAAGTTGACGCAGCATACGACCTGTCGAAGCCGACCCTGTGAAGGTGACAGAATCCTGCGAGTCAAGATGCGAAAGAAGATCGCCAGTGCTTCCGCAGATTAGCTGCAACGAACCCTCTGGAAAAATTTCCGACGCGATGATGTCGCGAAAGACGGCTTCAGCAAGGAATGCGGTTTGACTTGCCGGCTTCACAATACTTGGCACTCCAGCGAGCAAGGTGACGGAAATTTTCTCCAACATTCCCCAGCAGGGAAAATTGAATGCGTTGATATGAACAGCCACACCCTGCAAAGGAGTGCAGATGTGCTGCCCTACAAAGGTACCGTTCTTCGACAACATCTCCGGCGCGCCATCAACGAGAAAAGTCTGGTTGGGCAATTCCTTGCGCCCTTTGCTTGAGTAAGCGAAAAGAGTCATGATGCCGCCTTCAATGTCAATCCATGAATCACTTCGCGTTGCTCCCGTGGCGCGCGAGATCTCGTAGTAATTTTCCTTTCGCTCCATCAGGTACTGCGCCAGAGCTTTCAGTCGCAGAGCGCGGTCATGAAAAGTGAGCTTGCGCAGCGCGGGACTTCCAACCTTGCGACCATGATGGAGCATCGCCTTGTAGTTGAGTCCCTTGCTCGAAACGGTACAGACAGGATCGCCGGTGATTGCGTTGAGAATGGTCTCGCCGCCCTCCCCTGCAAACCATTGGCCGGATGCATAGCTTTCAAGTTTCAACGTCGCACCTCAAATTCACAAAACTTTGAATCAGCTTTCCTTGTCAAAATTGAGAACAATGTTGTCGCTCAGCGGATAACTTTGGCAAGTCAGGATAAATCCGCGCGCAACTTCATAATCTTCCAAGGCAAAGTGCACATCCATATCAACCTCACCGGCTGTCATCTTGCAGCGGCATGTGGAGCAGACTCCGCCTTTGCAGGAGTAGGGCAGCTCGATTCCATGCTCGAGCGCCGCATCCAGAATTGTGTCTTCGTTGCGAGCCATCACAAACTCGCTCTGCCGGCCATCCTGAATGATGGTGATTTTGCTTTGCAGTTGCGCGGCTTCGGCTGTGACTGTCTGCTTGCGCGGTCCACTAGATGGTGCTGCGTTAAACAACTCCACACGGATGCGATCTTTTGCCACTCCGTTCGCAAGCAGACTGGCAGAAACATCTTCCATCATCGTCAGTGGTCCGCAGATGTATGCGATGTCGATGCCGGTGGGATCAATCCAATGATTCAAGAGCTGATCAGTCTTCGCGCGATCAATGCGTCCGTTGAAGAGATCGATGTCCTGATGCTCACGGCTCAGAACAAAGACCAGTCTCAAGCGATCCAGATAACGATCCTTTAAATCCTCGAGCTCTTCTTTGAAGATGACCGATGAGGAAGAGCGATTGCCGTAAACCAGCGTGAACCGGCTCAGCGGTTCTTCCTGGAGCACGGTTTTCAAGATGGAGAGCACCGGAGTGATGCCGCTGCCGGCGGCAAATGCCAGATGATGCCGCGCCACTCCGGGCTCTAAAGATGCTCCAAAACTTCCTACAGGGCTCATGCATTCGATGGTTTGTCCGGGCTTCAATTCTTTATTTGCCCAGGTAGAAAAAACTCCATCGGGTACGCGCTTGATAGCAATGCGTAGTTTGTTCTCAGAGGGCGCCGAGCAAATGGAATAAGTACGGCGTATCTCTTCGCCATTGAGATGTGTCCGCAGGGTAAGACTCTGGCCGGGAGTGAAGCGAAAATAATTTTTCTGCTCCTCAGGCACATCAAACGTGACGACAACAGCATCACGAGTTTCGTGAGAGAGACTGGCGACGCGAAGTGAGTGAAACTGATTCATGGATTTTTGTTTTAGTGGCACTTGAAGTGGTCAAACGGTTCCAGACAATCGAGGCAACGATGCAGAGATTTACATGGAGTCGAACCGAAGCGGCTGATCATTTCATTATTTGTTGATCCGCAACGCGGACAAGCAAGAGAAGGCGTGTGAGCTCCCTGGCCGAGTGTTACGAGGCTGCCAGAGAGGGCATCACCCTCAGCAGCGGTTTCTTCCGTGGGCGGAGCGATGCCATACTCCTGCAATTTTTGCCTGGCTTTATCTGTCAGCCATTGGGTTGTCCACGCAGGCGATAGTTGAACGCGCAGATGTACGCGCTTCACGCCGCGCTTGAGCAACTCCTCTTGAATCATCTGGCCAATCACATCAGTTGCAGGGCAACCTGAGTACGTGGGAGTCACGGTGATGATTGCTGTTTCAGCGTCTTGAGAGCTCCATGCAATGTCGCGCACAATTCCGAGATCGACAACGGAGACAACGGGAATCTCAGGGTCTGGCACTTCCGCGAGCCATGACCAGAGTTCATCGATACTGGGGCGATTGGGGCTTGCGCGCTCGGTCACCATTTTGCTCCCGGGTGTGCACGATGCAAGACCTGCATCTCAGCCAGCAAATAACTTAGATGCTCTGAATGCACACCCTGCTTGCCGCCCTTTTGCATCCACGCATCCTGGCGCGGAAGTTGCAGTGTTGCAACGGTGAAAACCTGATCAATGTACGTTTGCCAGGTTTGCTTCAATTGCGCAGGATCAAAGCCAACACCTGCGGCCGTCATCTCCTCATCGATTGCATCGCCGGTAAACATCTCACCAGTAAACGGCCAAAGCTGATCAAGCGCCGCCTGTGTGAGCGCATGACTCACTTCAGTCCCGTCGCCCATGCGCACGATGAGGTCAGAGCTGCGGCGCAGATGATAAGTCACTTCCTTTTGAGATTTTTGAGCAATCTCACAGATGCGTGGATCTGATGATTGGGTCAGTTGAGCCAGAGCAAGAGTGTGCCACGCGTCAAAAAGAAACTGGCGCATTATCGTCCCGGCATAATTGCCATTTAATTGTTCGACAATCAGCAAATTGTGAAACTCGCGATCACTGCGAAGAAACGCGAGTGCATCTTCATCACGTCCGTCGCCTTCAATTTCGCCAGCGTAACTCAGCCACAGGCGCGCCTGGCCAAGCAGGTCGAGCGCCGTATTTGCGAGTGCCAAATCCTCTTCAAGCGCCGGACCCTTCCCGCATAATTCAGAGATGCGCTGGCTCAAGACCAAGGCGGAATCGCCTAGCCGGAGCAGGTAGATCATCTTGGACGCATTTGATGCTGCTTGCATGGGGAAGTTATCTCAACAACTAGATGTGCTTGACTTCGTCGGGCATGGGGAAAAAAGTTGGATGTCGATAGACCTTGCTATTGGCAGGATCGAAGAGCGGCTCTTTATCATCGGGCGAACTTGCGACGATGCTTGCAGATGGCACCACCCAAATGCTCACTCCTTCATTGCGCCGCGTGTATACGTCGCGCGCATTGTTCATTGCCATCTCCGCGTCTGCCGCGTGCAGGCTGCCCACATGCTTGTGCGCAAGACCATGCTGACTGCGAATAAATACTTCCCATAGAGGCAGATTTTTCGTTGTCATCAACTCACCTGATTCTCTTGCGCATTATGCCGCTTTGCCTGCGCGCGCCGCACGCTTTTCCGCATGAGCCATCAGCGCATCCCGAAACCATGCGCCGTCTTCATGAGCCTTCACCCGGGTCGCCAACCGCTCCTTGTTGCAGGGTCCATTGCCCTTGAGCACGCTGTAAAACTCATCCCTTTCAATGGCTCCGAAATCGTAGTGGCCGCGTTCCTCATTCCACTTCAAATCAGGATCAGGAATGCGCAAGCCCAGGTGCTCAGCCTGCGGAACAGTCTGGTCCACCATCTTCTGTCGCAGTTCGTCATTTGAAAAAAGCTTGATTCCCCACTGGGCAGATTGCGCACTGTTGATAGACTCGGCATCGCTGGGCCCAAACATCATCAACGAGGGCCACCACCAGCGGTTGAGCGCATCCTGGGCCATCGCCTGTTGTGCGGCAGTGCCGCGCATCAGCGAAATCATGATGTCGTAACCCTGACGCTGATGGAAGGATTCTTCTTTGCAGATCCGCACCATCGCGCGCGCGTAGGGGCCAAACGAACAGCGGCAGAGAGGAATCTGGTTGATGATTGCAGCACCATCCACAAGCCAGCCGATTGCGCCCATGTCTGCCCAAGTCAGCGTTGGGTAATTAAAGATGCTTGAGTACCTGGCTTTGCCAGCGTGCAGATCATCGACCATCTGTTCGCGCGATACGCCCAACGTTTCGGCAGCACTGTAGAGGTAGAGGCCGTGGCCACCTTCGTCCTGTACTTTGGCGAGCAGAATTGATTTGCGTTTCAGGCTTGGCGCACGCGTGATCCAGTTTCCTTCCGGGAGCTGTCCAACAATTTCAGAATGCGCGTGCTGACTGATCTGCCGGACCAGCGTCTTGCGGTAACCCTCAGGCATCCAATCTTTTGCTTCGATTTTGATTCCGGCGTCAATTTTTGCTTGAAATGCCTGCTCTTCCGGAGTCATCTCCGCGAGAGTTGGCACCTTTTTTGCTCCGGTTTCGACAAGCTGTGCGTACATCTTGACCTCACCCGCAATTCACCGTGCGAAATCAGTTTTATCGGTCTTTAAACAGGCTTGTCAACTGCACAAAGAGCATCAAAAGTGGAGAGCGGCCAGGGTGAGTCTAGCGATCACTCTCAACCCGCAACGGAATCGGCTTAATTATGATAGTTCTGAGGCGCACCAAGATTGACATTCGCATGATGACTTTTTTCAATTGAATTTTTCAGTTGAGCGAAAGTGGGCAGACAATCCTTGAGTCCAAGGTGATACTTATCAGAAAATGGCGCGTCTATATCAGATAAGAGACTCATGCACCGGGAAGGTCATGGTAAATATTTTCTGCCTTCACTGAGACCTATTTGACGGCGAAGTCATGATGTAACCAGCCCGGCAATCACCATCAATAAATGCTATTTTGCTGTCAAAGGGATAGGAATGACAACGGCACACATTAACCGCATTGGGACAGCAACACCTGAATATGATGTCCATCACGCATTTATCGATTTTGCAGCCAATTTACTTGCAGAGGGTACGACCCGAAAATTGTTTCACCGCATGGCGCGGATGTCGGAGATCGAACATCGTTACTCATTTGTGAATCCCAACGCTACTGCAGACGGCACGTGGCGGGATGTGGAAAGCATCTATGAGCCGGGCAAGTTTCCCTCAACAGCACGCCGCATGGAGTTGTTTGAAGAGTATGCTCCGCAATTGGCGCGCAAGGCACTGGACAAACTCGCGCTGACAGAGGAAGAGCGCCGCGGTATCACGCACGTGATCGTAACTTGCTGCACTGGACTTTACGCGCCGGGTCTGGATTTCGAGGTAGTCAATTATCTAGGACTCAATCCGTCCGTTGAACGCACCATGATTTGCTTTATGGGCTGCTATGCAGCAATGAATGCGCTCAAGTCGGCACATCACATCATACGCTCTGTTCCGGAAGCGGCTGTTTTGGTATTGAATCTTGAACTTTGTTCGCTGCATTTTCAAGAGAGTCATGAACTTGAACAAGTTTTATCGTTTATGGTTTTTGCCGACGGCTGTGCCGCATCCCTGGTCACTGCGCAAGAGAAAGGGCTTTCCATTGACAGCTTTTTGGCGCTCACCATTCCGAGCACAAGCAAGATGATTACATGGCGTGTAGGCAACCTTGGATTCGATATGCATCTCTCCGGAGAAGTGCCGGGGGAGATAGGCCGCGCGTTGGGAAGATCAGGCAGTGAAATAACGAGAGGCCGGCATCCTTCATCGATTGACTGGTGGGCGGTGCATCCGGGAGGCCGCTCGATTCTTGACTCAGTAGAGAGAGGGCTCGGTCTGCGCAGTGATGGACTCGCTTGTTCACGCGATATTCTGGCGCGATTCGGAAACATGTCCTCTGCGACAGTGATGTTCGTGTTGCAGCAAATCATGGAAAAGTCGCAGAGAGGGCAACAAGGTTGTGCCATGTCCTTTGGACCGGGACTGAGTGCGGAGACGATGCTCTTTCATGCCGTTTAATATGCCAAATTTCAAAGAACGCTCGCAGCTTGACGAACTGATGGATGCGCCATCGAGCCGCGAAGAAATGCGCGCGTGTCTTCGAGATCTAGCCTGGACAAACCGCTGGACGCTGGGCTATCGGCCTCAGTTGCACTGGCTTGATACGTTGGCTGACAAATTATCTTCGCTTGCGGATCCGATCCGCATACTCGATGTTGGCAGCGGTTATGGCGATGGGTTATACAAGATCGAGGAATGGGCTGAGTCGCGCGGCATTGCAGTTGAACTGATAGGAATTGATTTGAATCCTGACGCCAAGATAATTGCAGGAGAGGCCGCACCACCTTCAAGCAGAATTCGTTGGGTTACCGCTGATGTCTTTGCATACGCGCCGCCGCAGCCGGTGCATTTGGTCGTTAGTTCACTCTTCACACATCATCTTTCTGAAGACAATATTGTACGATTCCTGCGATGGATGGAGAAGCAAGCCAGGCTGGGATGGTTTATCAACGATCTATCCCGCGCCGCGATACCTTACTATTCCTTCAAAGTCTTCTCAAAGTTGGCAAGGCTTCATCCATTTGTGCAGCATGATGGCCCGGTCTCAATAGCCCGGTCGTTTGTGCCGCAAGATTGGCAACGGATGTGCGCAGCTGCAGGCCTCGAAGAACAGGATGTCCACATACATAGATTCACACCTGCACGTCTCTGTATATCGCGGCGAAAGTAGCAACTCGACGAAGAAGAGGGGACAGGGTTAGGGAAAGGGGCGGAGAGGATTTTTTATGGATTTGAGAGGGTTTTCAGCTGGATGAGTCATTTTTTGTTTGAGTTGCATCAAAATATAGAATGAATTTACACAGAGTGGTCTGCGCGATGGGGCGAAATCATTTGTAATGGAAGAGATGGATAGAAAAATCAAAGATGGACAGGGATTGACTGGAACTCGCTGGGGCGGGGCTGCGGGTGGTTGGCTACTGCTGGCAGGGATGGCGCTCGGTCTTGGATCAGCGCCCGGGGCGGGGCCGTTTGTGGCATTGGGTCAGGTTACGGCGTTTAGCGGGAGCGTGACTTCTGGCGCAGCGACGAATGATGTGCTTGCGTTGACGCTTGATGAGGCGATTGAGCGGGGACTCAAGAATAATTTGGGCGTGATTTTGTCGGAGACGCAGAAGAGCGCGTTGAGGGGTCAGAAGCTGGAAGAGTTGCAGCCGCTATTGCCGAAGATTGATGGGAATATTACAGAAGCGCTGCAGCAGACAGATTTGGCGGCGGAGGGGTTGCGGATTCCCGGGTTCCCGACGGTGATTGGGCCGTATGGTTACACGGATCTGAGAGCGAACTTGAGTTGGTCGCTGCTGAATGTGGCATCAATGAAGCACTACATGGCGGCGAAACATAATTTTGAGGCGGCGAGTTTCACGGTCCAGGATGCGCGGGAGATGGTGGTGCTGGCGGTGGGGAATGCTTATCTGCTGGCAGTGGCCGATGCGGCGCGGGTGGAAAGCGTGAATGCGGAGTTGAAAGTGGCAGAGGGCGCGCTTCATGATGCGGAGGCGAGCCATGCGGCTGGCGCTTCACCGAAGCTGGATGAGTTGCGGGCACGGGTGGATTTTCAGCGCGAGGATCAGTTGCTGATAGCGGCGGAGAATGCTCTGCAGAAGGATAAGCTGGCATTGGCGCGGACGATTGGAATGCCTCTGGAGCAGAAGTTTACGCTGACAGACCAGACGTCCTTTGCAGGTATGGATACGCTGAATCTGGATGGGCTGGAGCCGGGCGCGGAGATACGGAAGGCGAGAGAGAACCGCGCGGACCGTGCGGCACTTGGCTTGCAGGAGCAGGCGGGCGAGGATGAGCACCAGGCGGCGAAGGATGATCGGCTGCCGACGCTCAAGGCGACAGCGGATTATGGGGATATCGGCGTAAATGTGCGGCACTCACATGGGACGGGGGATGCTGTGGGGACGCTATCGATACCGATTCTGAATGAGGCGCAGTTGCGTGGCGAGAGCCTGTATACGGGCGCGCAACTGGATGCACTGAAGGCCGAACTGAGCGACAAGAATGCGCAGATTGATGCCGATGTCAGAGAGGCGCTTCTGGATTTGAAATCGTCGCGCAAGCAGGTTGAGGTGGCGCGCAGCAATGTGGAATTGGCGAGCGAGGCATTGAGCGAGGCGCGGTTGGCATACTCGAGCGGCATAACGGATAACCTGGGGGTAACGGATGCGTTGTCATCATATGCGCAGGCGAATACATTGCTGGTGGCGAGCCAGTATCAGTACAACATGGCGCGACTGAGTTTGGCACGGGCGCTGGGCGATGCAAAGAATTACAAACAATATTTGGGAGGGAAATAAGTGGCAGATACGAATACAGAACAAGACAAGATGCAGTCAGCGCCCAGCGCAAAGGAATTGCAGGAATTGCAGGACGAGAAGGACGAGCGGACGACGCGCCGGCGGCTGATAATTTCGGGCGTGGTGATAGTGATAGCGCTGGTGGTGTTGGGATTGTGGTGGCACTCGACCTACTACGAGGATACAGACGACGCGACGGTGGATGGACATTTGATCCAGGTGAGCGCGCGCGTGGCGGGACAGGTTCTGAGCGTACCGGTGGAGGAGAATCAGTATGTGCACAAGGGCGACGTGATTGCGCAGCTCGACCCGCGCGATTATGAAGTTGCGGTGGAGAATGCGAAGGCGGCACTCCAGAGCGCGCAGGCGAATGCGGAAGCTGCGCGCGTAAATGTGCCAATTACCAGTGTGAATTCGAGTTCGACCCTGAGTGGTGCGGATGCGAATTTGAGCGGTTCGAGGTCGAGTGTTGCTCAGGCGCAGCGTTAGTTGGAATCAGCGCAAGCGAAGGTAGCAAAGGCGGAGGCAGGGAACAAGAAGGCGCAGGCAGATCTGGAGCGTTACAAGCCGCTGATTGAGAAGGATGTGATCAGCAAACAGCAGTGGGATGCGGCGGTTGCAGAAGCGGATTCAGAGAAAGCGCAACTGGCGGATGCGAAGGCCGGCGCAGAAGCGGCCGCAGAACAGGTGAAGGTTGCTCGCGAGCGGGAGAAGCAGAGCGTGGCGCAACTGAAGAGTGCAGAGACAGGGCCACAGCAAGTTGCGGCGCAGAATGCACGGGCGCGTCAGGCAGTGGCGATGGTGGCCGAGGCGCAAGCGCAACTGGACGAGGCTCAGTTGAGGTTGAGTTACACGAAGATTGTGGCGCCGGCGGATGGAATTGTGAGCCGCAAGGGAGTGGAGATCAACCAGAATGTTGCGGCGGGGCAAGACCTGCTGACGCTGGTGGTGTTGGATGATCTTTGGGTGACGGCGAACTTCAAGGAGACGGAACTCAAACACATGAAGGCCGGGCAGGAAGCGGAGATCAAGGTTGACGCGACGGGGAAAACTTACCACGGACATGTGACGCAGATTGGGGGCGCGACGGGATCAGTGCTTTCACTCTTTCCGGCGGAAAATGCGACGGGTAATTATGTGAAGGTGGTGCAGAGAGTTCCGGTGCGGATTGATTTTAAGGACTTGAAGAACGAGGATGCAGATCACAAGTTAAGGCCGGGACTATCAGTTGAGCCGACGGTTTATGTGAAATAACCAGGAAGAACGAAGAGTGAGACACGATGAAGGACGCACTTCACGTATCGAAAGAAAATTATCTCAAGGCGATACTTGAGGCGGAGGCCGAGGGTCACGATGTGATTCCAGCGACGCTGGCTCATTGGCTTGAGGTTTCAGCGCCGGCGGTGACAATGGCGTTGAAGCGGCTGAAGCGCGATGAGTATGTGAAGGTGGGCGCAGATGGAATTGTGCGACTGACGGCGAAGGGCCGCGAGACGGCTTACCGGACGGCGTTGCGGCATCATTTGATTGAGCGGATGCTGAGCGAGATTTTTGGAATGGAGTGGCACGCGATACACGAAGAGGCGGAGCGGCTTGAGCATGCGGTATCACCGACGTTTGAGGCGCGGTTGCTGGAGAAGCTGGGCGGGGAGGGAAGTTGCCCACACGGAAACGCGGTGTTGCCGGAGAGCCCGAAGAAGAAACAGAAGCGCGGCGAATTGCGATTGAGCGAGGCCGAGGACGGGAAGAGTTATACGGTGGTGAGTTTGCAGGAGCGAGATCCGAAGCTGCTTTTGTTTCTGCACCGGGCGGGAATTAATCCGCGATTGAAGGTGCGTGTGATACGGCAGAATTATGATCAGACGGTGGTGATTGAGACGCCGACCGGGGAGGCGATTTTGGGCAGGCCTGCGGCGGAGGCAGTTTGGCTGAAGGCAGCGAAGGGGTAATGAACTTCCGTATATGGCGAGCTTTCCAGCACGAGCTATTAGTTGCTATACTGATTCTGGTTGTTCGCGAGTCACGCAGTCATCGTATGAATTCCGCACTACAACCCTATGCAAACATGCACTGAGGCCAGATAGCTCAGTGGTAGAGCGCGGCCCTGAAAAGGCCGGCGTCGGCGGTTCAATCCCGTCTCTGGCCACCACTTTAGAATCAATAGTTTATGGACACTTTTTACAAATTTCAGGAAAATTTCGGGAAAATGTCAGACTTCCCGGATGGATACGATTGATAAAAAGCTCTTGCATACCAAAAAGCAGACCGGCAACGGTTTGGTTCCGCGCCATGATTCGGAGTGCTCGCACCGTGGGGATCCAACCTACCGTCGATGCAAATGTTGGAAGTATCTGTACATCTATAAAAACGGTCATGATAAAACCATCTCAGCTAAAACGCGCTCCTGGGACAAGGCCGAACTGAAAGCACGCGAGATTATTGACAACTGGGATCCTGTAAAAAAGTTGCAGCGTGAATTGGAAGGGCAGAAGGAAGAGCAGGAATTGGAAGAGGTGACGATCGATGCAGCGTTGGAGCGCTGGCTTGCGACGAAAAAGGATGAAGCCGACACCACAATCAGCAAATATAGAACCGCAAAGAAGAAGATTGCCAGCAGGTCATTACGGCGTTTTCCGTTACTGATCCACTTGGGAAGTCTAAGACATAGACTGGATTAGCGCTTTGGTTGTTGAAGTCAACACAGTATGCCTCTCAGGACGATGGCCTGCACG
This sequence comes from Acidobacteriaceae bacterium, assembly GCA_027364815.1. Lineage (GTDB taxonomy): Bacteria > Acidobacteriota > Terriglobia > Terriglobales > Acidobacteriaceae > CAIMNN01. The sequence goes on from DAHXOQ010000008.1 coordinate 23,375, forward strand.
ATCATTTGTACCGGTGTGATTGTTAGTGCAGCGAAGCAAGTGATAAATATGTCTCATAGCAGTAGTCGGGAGTCTAAGAAAGAGGGACGCATTCGCACCGGGGTACATATACTCCGGATGCTCTCCATTTGAAGCAAACTAGACAATTCCGCAAAACAGACCGTCGCGATTCTTGCTCCACCACTAATCGCTTCCCGAGAGTATGCCGCTTCGGATTGCAGTGGCCACTGCTTCAGTGCGATCTGACACCTTGAGCTTATCCATAATATTGTTCACGTGATGACGAACTGTGTTGTCGCTGATATTTAAGCTTCCGGCAATTTCTTTGTTGGTCGAACCATCCGCAAGCAGTTCGAGAATAGATAACTCACGCCCAGTCAAATCCGCGCGCAACATTCGATTTGCGAGCCTGGCAGAAATCTGTCGAGGAATGTAGCGCTCTCCCGCATCGACAGCAGATATGGCTTCAACCATCTCCGACTCGGATGAATCCTTGAGCAAGTACCCTTGGGCTCCCGCACGAATTGCGCGATAGATCTCTTCTTCCTTTTCAAAGCTGGTCAGTACGATTACTGCCGGAGGCGACGTGATGCATTTGAGTGCATGCAACACGTCGATTCCGTCCATTCCTGGCATCCGCAGATCCAGAAGTAAAACGTGAGGACTATTACGCTTGACAATGGCAAGCGCTTCCTCACCGCTTGCCGCCGATCCCATGACCTCGAATCCAAGCTGAGTGCTAAGCATACTCGTCAGGCCGGCACAGACGACGGGATGGTCATCAACGATCAGTATCCGAATTGGATTGTGGTTCTTCATTGGCATAGAATGTGCGCTCCGAGAAGTACTTAAAAGTGTGTTTAAGAGAGCTCGCCATAGTAGCTTCGGCGGGCAGCAATACTGTGGCGACAACGCGAGTTCCGTGTTTCGGTTGACTATCGATCTCAAGAATCGCTGAGATGTCTGCAGCTCGATTTCGCATTCCCCGCAGGCCGAACCCAAGTAGATCGCCACTCTTTACAAAGCCGATTCCATCGTCTTGAATCGTAAGTCGGACGCTCGCGCTTTCGTAATGCAAGAGTATTGACAGAGTACTCGGGTCGGCATGGCGAACCGCGTTTGCAATCGCCTCTCGGCCGATCCGCACCAGCCCGTTAGCGATACGTAGTGGAATAGGACGTGGACTTCCGGTGCTGGTCGCAATGACTTTTACTGATCCTCCCTTAACCATAGAGCGAGCAGAGGCGGTGAGCGAAGACAACAGGTTCTCTTTTTCCAACAAGCCAGAGTCTAGCTGTTCAATACTTCGACGTGCTTCTTTGTGGCTGTGACGAACTAGGTCTCTTGCCAGATTAACTTGTCGTCTCAGGCTCGACATTTCGTTTGGAATTTCCTTGTGAATCGCCTGCAACTGGAAGCCAATTCCGGCGAAGCTTTGGGCCAGGGTATCATGGATCTCGTTCGCCAGCCGTTCGCGTTCCTTGTGCATAGCCTTCAGTCTCCATTGCTCAATGCGGCCTCGTACAACCTGCGTAAGGAATGCTATAACCAGGATCCCCAAGAACGCCGAGACGTATAACATATGTTGAATCGTCCACCATGTGGGAGGACCAATTGCCTTGACGTCGGAAGGAGAACGAATCAGGAGCTTGCACCGGACCACATGTGCGCTGTCAACTCCATAATTCCACGTGCCTTCAACTTCCAGAATGCTGATCCCCGAAATCACGACGTTGCTTCCCTCGCGAAGATCGTGCAGGGGATCTGAGGCGCCTGTCTGATTTAATTCTGCAAGAAGGATATCGGTCTTATCCTGCAGAAGAAGCACATAGGAAGACGGCTCGCGTACACGGCGCAGAAGCGTCCCGGTGACACTAACCAACACATTGTTCAGTTTGCCCGTTGATAGGTCAGAGACAGACACTTGCGTTGGTTGAGGCGGCTTTCCAGACCCGGTACCGCGAAAAATCGCATCTTCCAGTATTGGTCCGGAGTCGTGTGACGCCGGATAACCGACCACTTCAACACGATCACCCGGATTGATCCGATCAACCTGTCGTGTCTTAACAAACAACGCCTGGCCTTGATCTTCCAGATACAGGCTTTCTCCAGGAATGTAATAGGTTACTATTCCTGCCACCCGGACAGAGTGCCAGTAATCTGTGCCAGACCTGTACTGCATGACATTGCTCAACCGCATAAGGTGCTGCGCAAACAAATCCGGTGGTGGAGGTCGCAACACAGTGATGTTATGCATGCCGTCAACAGAGATCTGTGGCGCGATGATTTGCCTGTTCTCGTTCTTGATCGCTGTTGCAGCTGCATCGACGCGAACTACTGCACCGATCAGTTTGTCGACGCCTGAAGCATCCTCCGCCGGAAGAATTGTGTCGATTACACCATCCTTCATAGCAATCCGCAGCGAAGGAAGGTGCAGCCGCGACTCTCCATATCCAACTCCCGCAGAGCGCACCAGTCCGGTGACCGACACAAATTGACAGTCCATCTCGCCGGTGCTGAGTTGTTTGAATGTAACGTCTCGGGGTTTGGGAAGAGTTGTGCGCCCCAGCCTGTGAATCGTGTGTCCATACACAACTGGAGAAAATAACCCCTCGCTAACATGTCCGACGACCTCGACTTCGTCGCCTTGAGAGAGTTCTGCTGGTTTCTCCAGGTAGACCCAGATGCCCGCAGTATGATCCTGAATGATCAGGGAGAGCGGAACTTGCCATGTCACCACACCGCGTATTCGAACCGGCAAGCCACGCTTGGCTTGCTCCGGCGTCAGAGCTAGAAGTGATGCTGTTGTCTGAATGATGCCGGAGGTTTGCGGCTGTGTTTGGGCACGACCTTCCATGGAAAGCTGCGCGCTGTGGATAATCAACATTACCAAGACCCAATACAACTTGCATAATCCTGCGCGGCTCACCGTTGACCGATGCTGTACCATCTGTGTCGCAAGTGGAAGCGTCCAGTTCGATTTTCGAGTTGCATGCATGGCCAGTACCAGAAACGCAATGAATTACTTGCGGTTGTTTTCAATACTATTCCCGATTCCGAGAAAATGTCTTCTGACACCTCGCCGCGCCTAAGCATATGCAGCGTTGCCCGACAATGCAAGAGTTCATGTCGTACGTTCATTACAACCTCGTATGCTACACCAGTCTTGCCGAAGTATAAAAACAGATAAGGGAGCACGGAAGTGCGTTACAGCAATTGGAATGCGATGGTAATCGTACATTTGTACGATGCCGGCATAGACCATATGTACACTCTGGATCTCATTCATATGATGGGTCGTCGCAGACCCAAAAGGGTCGGTAGATTTGGGTCGTTTATAGGATGGACATCAGTCCACGTGGTGACTAGCATTCGTCACGTTGTTAAACCTGAGTAAGAACGGTAGTGAACATAACGCTTGGGTAACCGCAGCTGCAACGTTTTCTAGCACGAATGAGACCAGTGAAAGGAAAACATGATGAACAGATTCCGTCTAGCCATTGGTGCTTGCTTCGTTGCAAGTATCCTAATGTTTCAATATCCCGTTGCCTTTGCTCAAGATGCTACAGGCACAATTACGGGAACCGTGAGCGACCAGTCCGGGAGCGTCGTCCCAAATGCGGCAGTCTTGATTGTTGAGACTCAAACAGGAATTAAGCACGAAACGACGTCGAACTCGTCCGGTGCTTACACAGTCCCCCAACTTCCTGTCGGCATCTACAGCGTTTCCGCCAGCAAACAGGGATACAAGATCGCCAAACAGGACGGTCTCAGATTGAACATTACGGACGTCGCCCGCGTTGACCTGAGTTTGACTGTTGGCAGCACCAGCGAGACTGTCACCGTGACAGCTTCGCACATCGAGCTGAATACCGAGAATGCGGAGGTCGCTACCACCATTTCTGAGCGTGAAGTATCGGACCTCCCGCTCAATGGGAGGAATTTCCAGCAGTTGATGACGCTGGACGGAAGCGCCTATTCGATTGGCAGTAGCGTGCAAAACCAGTTTAGGGGATCTCAAAGTCTATACGGTGGAGGTGTCGTTGGCGCTGGCGGCTCGCGCAGCGACGACGTCGGGTTCCTCATCGACGGACTCAATAATCGCGATATCGGCTTTGGATCTGCGATTCTGATTCCCTCAATTGACGCCTTGCAGGAGTTCAAGTTCCAGACAAAAACCTACTCCGCAGAATACGGTGGCGCAACCACTCAAGTACAGCTCCACTTCAAATCCGGAACGAATTCGTTGCACGGCACTGCATACGAATTCGTCCGCAACAATGACTTCGATGCTCGCGGATTCAATCAGACGTCAGTTCCCAGACTCGACCAGAACCAATTCGGCTACTCTCTAGGGGGACCGGTCTTCATACCAAAGCTGTACAACGGAAGGAATAGAAGCTTCTTCTTTGCAAATTACGAAGGGCTTCGCGTGAAGTCTAATTCAGCCCCGCAATTCTTCTGGGTACCTACGGCGGATCAATGGTCTGGAAAAATAGGTCAGAATATAGTCGACCCACTCACCCAACTGCCTTTTCCAGGCACTGATGGCCAAACTGTGCCATCAGATCGCATATCGCAATTCGCCAAGGGTTATCAGGCATTGGCGCTGCAGCCGAATTCAACATCCACTTACGGCAACTTCACAGGAGAGGCCGGCAATCCAGACAACGCAGACCAGCAGAATTACAGGTTAGACCAGAACCTTGGCGCAAACAACACTTTATTCTTCCGGTATTCGAGGTCAAGTAATTTCGGCACGACGGGATCTCTCAATGGAACCGGAGATTCCGCATCCACAACAACACAAACGCAAAACGATGCTTACCAGGCCGGCTATACGCACATTTTCTCGCCTCACCTTGTCAACCAGGCAACCTTTGGATATGTATTCGCGAATTTCGATACGGTTGCGCCCACCATCAGCCAAGCTCAACTCGCGAGTTTCGGGATTCAGGGTGGATTCAACCCACAGCCTACACCAGAAGTTCCGCTTTTGTCATTGAACAATACGATCATTGATGGAATGGGCACCAACAACAATTGGCCCCAAATCGACCAGACCAAGTACTGGAACGAAGCAGATACCCTTACCTACTCGCGGGGTAATCACTCCTTGACCGCTGGATTATCGATCTTGAACTGGTCGCATTATTACGGTAAGGGCGCAAATCTGGGAAATTGGACTTTCGACGGCCGTTACTCGGGAAATACGTTTGCGGACTTACTGCTCGGAAACCCCAGCGCGTACAGCCTTAACGTTCCTTCACCATATGCTGAAACAGCCGCGGATGCTGTGTTTACGTTTCCACAATACACTTGGTCCGCATATGTACAGGATGCCTGGAAAGCAAATCGTCGCTTGACAGTTAACGTGGGACTTCGCTACGAGTACTATTCAATCGACAGGGAGAAGAATGACCGCTACTTATGGTTTGATCCCTCTGTTGCAGGAGGCGCAGAGTGCACGGCAAATCAAGCGTCGGCTCAAGCAGTGGGCGGAAATGGACTCTTGCAGTATTGCAAGCAAAGGAGTGCGCCGAAACTAGCCTTCGCACCTCGTATCGGTATCGCTTACCTTCCTTATAAGAATAACGATAAGATTGTTATCCGGATCGGTTACGGAATCTTCTATAACACGATCGATGGTCAAGATTATGTGAACGACGCCGGTAACTATCCATACTTGGGCGCGCAGTCTGCCAACGGAACGCCAGTTACGAATATTCTGAGCACGTCGAACCCGATCCCGCCAATTACAACGCTGCGTCCCGTGCAGGCATCCGATCTTGGCTTTGTTAATCTCGCCGAGATCAAGATGTATCGACCCTATACTCAGAACTGGAATCTCTCGGTTGAGCAGAGCCCATTGAAGAACACCACTGTAGAAATGAGCTATGCCGGATCAGTCGGCACGCATCAGGTTACCCGCTACAATCTGAACCAACCACTTCAATACGATCCTTCAAATCCTCAGTCCGTGGCCCAGCGTAGACCTTATGCGGTTTTCGGAGACGTATACTCACGCATCTATGGCTTGAGCTCAAACTATAATTCTGGAACTATCAAGGTTCGCCACGACTCCCGTATGCTGGTCTTAACTGCCGCATACACCTTCTCAAAGAGCCTGGATGTACGCTCCGGTGAGGATGGCGCTGGTGGTGCTGAAGTGAATGGCTTGGCCGGTCCAATGGATTCACAGAACCTGAGACTTGATTATGGCCCCTCATCCTTTGATGTGAAACACCGGGCTATCATCAGCTTTCTTCACAACATTCCGGTAGGCCGCGGGCAGCGGTATCTTTCCTCAGTTAGCAAACCTGTGGATGCAATTGTTGGCGGCTGGAGCCTGAACGGGATCGTAACTTTGCAGTCCGGGTTCCCGATTTCTATAGCGGCGTGGGATCTCAATGGTCTGCTTGACACATTCTCTCAACTCGCAAATAAGGTGCCCGGGGCTCCACTTTTCGGGCCTGGAACAAAGA
>DAHXOQ010000090.1 GCA_027364815.1 Acidobacteriaceae bacterium
GTGGCAAGCCCTGGGAAAATCCCAAAATCTATCAGGACGAGGCCGCGCTCTTCCGCTTTGATAAAGTCAAAACTCCCACCCACATCGTCCAGGGCAGTGCAGATGTCCGCGTCAATTATCTTGAGGGCGTAACCATGGAGCGCGCCCTTCAAACTCTGAAGATACCGCACAGCTTTCTCGTCTTCCCCGGAGAAGGACACTCCCTGCCCAAAAATCCCTGGCACGGTTACATCAAAGTGCGCGAAGAAATGAAGTGGCTCGATAAGTACGTGCCGGAATAATCTTAAGTACCCGCTGAAATAGGCCGCAAGCGCGTCATCTTTCTTTCCATGACACGCAACCCTGCGGCCTCATGCAGGACTCAACTTGCCCCCTCCGTCTATGATGGGTATTGAGACCCCATGACTGCCAAACAAGATGAAATCCGCCAGAAAGCCTTCCGCCAGACGCTCATGAGCGCAAGGCAGACGATGGTCTTCAGCGAAGTTTTGAAACTGGCATTTGAAGCCTTCTCCGCCAGCAAGCTGCGCTCGGCGCTGACTGCGCTCGGCATGGTCATCGGCTCGGCCTCCGTCATTCTCGTCGTCACAATTGGACTTACAGGCAAGCAGTGGATCATCGGTGAGATTCAGAAATTCGGCACCAATGAAGTGGAAGTTGAGTATTCCGGCGGCGGAACGGCAGCTTCTGAGCATGTCGTCAACAGTGATTCGCTCACCCGCGACGATGAGAAAGCCGTCCTCGCGCAACTGCCTGGCGTCATGTACTCATCGCCGGTTCTTGAGACCCACGACCGTATCAGCATTGGTAGCGGCGTCACCAAGGAAACGTTGGTTCTCGGTGTCAGTCCGCAGTACCAGTTCATTCACAATTTGACAGTTCCCATGGGCCGCTTCCTCGACGACACCGACGACAGTGCCCACATCAAATGCGCTGTCGTCACTGAGCCATTTGCCAAGGAGATGTACGGCAGTTCCGATGCGGCAATTGGTAGAAGCTTCCAGATCAGCGGAATTCCATTCACGATTGTTGGCATCTTCAAAAACGTTGAAGATTTCGGGCAATCCGAAATTGCTGACCAGACAATTCTTATTCCTTACTCTGTCGCCCGTTATTTCACCGGCACTGACAATGTAAAACAAATCTATTTTTCCATGCGCAACATGGATCAGGTTCCTGAGGCAACCAAAGAGGTCGTGCGCATCATCAGCGCGCGCCACCGGCCTAACTCCATCTACAAGGCGCAGAATCTTCGCTCCCTCCTTGATTCGGCTGCACCCATCGCCAATATTCTCACCGTCGTATTGCTGCTTGTCTCCTCCGTCACACTCGCTGTCGGCGGCGTCGGCATCATGAACATCATGCTCGCCAATGTGCGCGCGCGCATTCGCGAGATCGGCATTCGCAAGGCTCTGGGTGCAACCGCACGCGAGATCAAGTTGCAATTCCTGACTGAAGCCGTGATTATTTCGCTCTCCGGCGGAATTGTCGGCACCATCATCGGGCTCTCGTTGCCTTTTTCTGTGCGTCTTTTCACGCCTTATGTTTTGCCGGTTGATTGGCGCTCGGCCGCTATTGCGCTCATTACTTCTGTTCTCATCGGTGTCATCTTCGGCACTGTCCCCGCCACTCGTGCCGCGCAACTGGATCCCGTCGAGTCATTGAAATATGAGTAAACTGCATATCAAGCACGATTCACGCGACACAGATGAATTGGAAACTAAGCCCCAGGCTGGACCCAATCTCGTTCTCCTCTATTCCCTCGTGGCTATGGCGCTCATAGCCGCCATCGCTATCGCCATGATGATTGTCTATCCCTTCTATATTCGACACTAATTTTTCTAAACTAACTTCTAGCCCTTATTCCTTCCACTTGATATTGCATCCAATCCCGGGCTTTTGATCCGCACTGATGGGCTGACCAACCAGCAGTGCATCAATCGCGTTGCGCACATCGTTGCCGCTCACGGGAATATCGTTCCCCGGCCGGCTGGAATCAAACTGCCCCCGGTAAACCAGCTCATGCTGGCTGTCAAACAAATAAAACTCCGGTGTGCACGCGGCGTTAAATGCCCGCGCCACATCCTGCGTCGCATCGTGAAGATAAGGGAATAGAAATCCCTCCGTGTAAGCCTGTTCGCGCAGCTTCTCCGGCGCGTCTTCTGGATGCGTCTCCGCATCATTGCTGCAAATCGCGACAATCGCAACAGGCTCAAACTCATAATCCACACCCAGCGCGGCAAGCCCTTTGTTGATGTGCACCACAAATGGGCAATGCGCGCAGATAAACATCACCAGCAGCGGCTGCCCATCATATTCATCCCGCTGCACAACGCGTCCGCTCACCACATCCGTCAATGCAAAATCCGGCGCCAGCGTCCCAAGTTCAAGCATCTTCGATTCAGTCAGCGGCATAACTTCAACTCCTCAAAATTATTCTGCTTTCAAAACTGAGAACTGCGCATTTCAAAACTGACAACTCACAACTGACAACTATCTTTAAAACAATCCTGCCTGTCTTCCCGGCATCGTCAATCCAAAATGCTCGTACGCCAGCCGTGTTGCCACTCGTCCTCGCGGCGTCCGATCCAGAAATCCAATCTGAATCAGAAACGGCTCGTAAACCTCTTCCAGCGCATCTTCCTCTTCGGCCAGTGTCGCTGCCAGTGTTCCCAATCCCACCGGGCCGCCATCGTACTTCTGAATAATCGTCAACAGCAACCGGCGGTCAATCTCATCAAATCCATGCGCATCCACTTCAAGCAAACTCAGCGCGGCATTCGCCGTCGGCTTGTCAATCACGCCCGTCCCGCGCACCTGGGCAAAATCCCTTACGCGCCGCAGCAATCGGTTCGCAATGCGCGGTGTTCCGCGTGACCGCAGCGCAATTTCTTTCGCGCCCTCGGGATCAATCGGTATCTGAAGCACCTCCGCCGAGCGCTCCACAATCACCTGAAACTCCGGCTCCGTATAAAATTCCAGCCGCAGCAAAATGCCAAACCGCGACCTGAGCGGCGAACTCAGCAACCCCGGCCTTGTCGTCGCCGCTATAAAACTGAACGGCCTGATCTCCATCACGTGCGTGCGCGCCGCCGGCCCCTGCCCAATAATGATATCCAGCTTGTAATCCTCAAGCGCCGTGTAAAGTTTTTCTTCCAGCACCGGCTGAAGCCGATGAATCTCATCGAGAAAGAGCACTTGCCGCTCTCTCAAGTTCGTCAAAATCGCCGTCAGATCGCCCTGAATCTGCAGTGCCGGCCCTGATGTCTGCTGAAAACCCACATCAAGTTCATTTGCGATAATCGTCGCCAGCGTCGTCTTGCCCAATCCCGGCGGCCCAAAGAGAAGCACATGGTCCAGCGCCTCGCCGCGCGACTTGGCAGCTTCAAGCGCAATTGCCAATTGCTCCTTCGCCTTCGACTGTCCAATAAACTCGTTGAGCCAGCGCGGCCGCAGCTTCAACTCAAAGCCTTGCTCCTCATCGGCGCGCGATGCGCTTACCAGACGCTCCGGATTCTCTTCACCTTTAATTGCCATCTCGACCGCCATGCTCAGTCAAAGTCTAATTGGTGGCGGCGCTTCGGGGAAAGTGATTCATTCGCAATCCAATTTCGCATCCCATCAAATGCCTGGTGAACTTACAAATCATTTACGACTTTCGTTTGCGTCTTCATAAATTCTTTACTGATTCAGGACTAGATTTCTCTTTGGCCGCAAAAAATTATTTTTGCGCGTGCCAAAATGTTTTATCCCAATGCACTACAGCATCCATGGCAGCGGCAAGTTTTCAGGCGTGTTGAACCCGCTGGCTATTCGTGCATTTCCTCCTGCCAAATCCGGCCAATCTCAATACTTCCCCAATCCATACTTTGAAGCTGCGCGCAGCCATGCGCATTGCGCACGCAATGCTGAACGCCAATCCGCGTGCGCTCAATCAGCCGAAAGAGAGTTTTTCAAATGAAGCAAAATCAAACCAACTGGAAGATCTGCGCATTATTGATATGCGTCATCACACAAGCCTCTGTTCTTTGCTCGCAACAAAGCCAGCCAACTGCCGCCCCAGCCGCCGGCTCCAATGCCGTTAAGCCCGAACCGGGCTTCTTTGCACGATTGGGCAGGGCATACGTCGCAGATTGGACAGCCACAACTGCAACGGATCCAAACGCGCCCAAACGCCGTGGCACCGAGCCGCCAATTTCATCTCCGCCTTTCCCCGGCGCTGACTGGCCCATTGGCGGCACACAAGTAATTGGCGCTCCTGATTACCAGAGCTACATGCTCCAAACTGCCATCGATCATGGTGACCCGACAAAGTTGAGCGCCATCAAATGGTATGGATGGATTTCAATTGGCGCCAATGGTTCAACCAACAATCGAGGCAACGCGAGCAAAGGAATCGCTGCCAACTTTCCCTCCGCTTACGACGAGTTCCCAAATACAATCGTCCTCGATCAAATTGCGCTCTACACCGAAAAGCTCGTCGACACCACCCAAACAGATCATTTTGACTGGGGATTTCGTCTCGCCAACCTTTACGGTCAGGATTATCGTTTTACTACTTCACACGGCATCTTCAGTCAGCAACTGCTCGTCAAGAATGCGCAGTACGGCTATGACCCCGTCATGTTCTACGTCGATCTTTACTTTCCTCATATTGCTCAAGGCGCCGACCTCCGCATCGGCCGCTATATCTCGCTACCCGATATTGAAGCGCAACTCGCGCCAAATAATTACTCCTACTCGCACTCCATCCTTTACACCGTCGATTGCTACACTCAGCTCGGCGCAAACCTCACCCTCAAGCTCAACGACCATTGGACTGTGCAAGGTGGCATCTCTCCGGGTTGTGACACTGCGCCCTGGACTACCGATGCTCAAGTTACCGGCAACACTTGCGTCATCTACACCTGGAGCAAAGGCGGCGACGCTCTCAACACCTGCGCTAACTCCATCAACAATGGCAAGTACGGCTACAACAATCTCGCCGCTTACTACGCCACCTGGTATCACCGCTTCAACAAAACTTGGCACACCGACACCGAGTTCTGGTACCAGTACATGAGAGAGACGCCCAATATGTATTGGTACGATTCAGGCTCTCCATCATCTCCCACTACACCCTGGCCTGAAACAACGACGAATGGCCGCCCCGGTGGTACCAATCTGAACTTCGGCGCCGTCTGCGAAAACCCGAATGTAAATTACACCGGACCGCGTGCCGTACGCTGCCTCGCCGATGAGTGGGCTGTGACAAATTACATCGAGCACAACTTCTGGCACAATTCCGCCTCGCTCAATATTCGCAATGAAATCGTCGACGATATGAAAGGCCAACGCATCGGCACGCCAGGAATTTACGAGGAGCACATGGTTGGTTTCAACTTCTGGGCAGGTTCAACCGTCACTTTTCGTCCCGAACTCAGTTACACGCACTCCTTCAGTCCTTACGGATTGCGCGCGCTGGATATTTCTCCGGGAGCTTCAGTTGCGGCTATGGCGCAGAACACTTCTGGCCTCGCCCCTTCCGCCGTGATGAAAAATATCGGTGCAAAAACTCAATCACTTACACTCGCTGCTGACTTGATCTGGCACTTCTAACGAATGAGCAACTTGCGATTGCAGCCTGGATGTTGATTCAAACCAAATTCAATTTCCCTCTAAGCGGGAGCTTCACCATTTGGCGCTCCCGCTCATTTTTTCGCTCCACAATGTGCATACATATACGCTACATTGCATAAAGTTGTAAGCTCCACATAAGGATTGAGCGTTTAGACCAATAGATATCTTCACCGCTTATGGAACCCTTACATCATGCCACAGAGAATAACCTTCAAGACAATCTCAGCTAATAAGCAAATAACCTGTAAGGCACACTTGGCTTAGCCGAGACGTGAATCCTGTATTCTTTTTTGGAGGGAACATGGAAGGCAAGAACGAGCAAGTTGCAATATCCTTTGGGAAAGCAGTAATCATCTCTTCCTTATTAGTCGTGACTTTCATTCCCGGTGCGCGCCCTGCGTTTGCCATCAAGCTGGCTGAGACCAGCATGAATAAAGTGAAGAGCTGCAAGCTGGAGTCCTCCAACGAGAGCGATTGCACCGCTTCCGCCGGCTCTGTCGATACTGCTGCATCATTGTCCCCTGGAACGGGTGAAGATCCACAGTCTCCAGCTCCCGCACAAACTGCGCCGGCTCAACCTGCACCCGCACCGGCTGCCAGCTCACCCACCTGGAGCCTCGGGCCCATCGAATTCAGTGGACTCATCGACGGCTACTACAGCTACAACTACAACCGTCCCGCCAATTCCGCGAATGGTCAGGTGAATGATTATTACAACTTCAACGACAAAACCGACCAGTTCAATCTCAGCATGGCCAAGCTGACGCTCAACCACGATCCGGATCCCGTTGGCGTGCGTCTGGATTTGATCTTCGGGCGCACGAACGTACTCATCAATCAGATTGGTGGCAGCTCTTCTGACAATGGCAACTACATTGAACAGGCCTTCATCAGCTTCAAGCCATCCAAAGCCAGGGGACTCGAACTCGACTTCGGAAAATTCGTCACCTCGGCAGGCGCTGAAGTCATTGAGTCCAAGGACAACTGGAATTACTCGCGCTCACTGCTCTTTACTTACGCTGTTCCATACTTCCATTTCGGTTTGCGCTCCTCCATGCCGGTAACTAAAACCTGGACTGCCGGCATTCAACTTGTGAATGGCTGGAATACCATTTCAAAATCGAATGGCGGCGTGACGGTTGGCGTCACTAGCGCTTACACCAAAACAAAATACACTTGGAGCGCCAACTTCTACTCCGGACCTGAGAACACCGGAACGCAGCAAGGCTACAGAAACCTCATCGATACCCCCCTGCTATTGACTCCCACCGCCAAATTCAACGCTTACTTGAACTACGATTACGGCCAGAATCGCGATTCCGCTTCTTCACAGGGAAATACCAATCTGAATCACTGGCAGGGTTTTGCCGGCGCGGTTCACCAGCAGTTGAATGGCAAAAACGCGCTCTCCGCCCGTGCTGAATATTTCTATGACCCGCAGGGATTCATGACCGGCAAATCACAAAAGCTCAAGGAAGCTACGGCAACCTACGAGTACAAATGGCTCGAGGGTCTGCTGACCAGGATCGAGTATCGGCACGACTGGTCGAATATCAATTCATTCCACAAGGGCGATACCAGATTAGTTGATGCGCAAACCACGCTCACCGCTGGCTTCGTCGCATTCTTTGGCCCAAAACGCTAATCAACATCTCAATGCTCCCCACACTCCAGAATGGCAAATCACAAGCCATACCAGGCTCAGCCAAGTAAACTGGAGTGCGTAAGGGGAAACGGGTTTGATGAACTTTGGCCTGGCGAAACTGCGCCGCTTCCAATTCAATCCGCCGCAGAGAATTGCGGCTGCTCTGCTTCTGCTTTTCCTCGCGCAGGGACTATGGCTCATTAACCAGCAATCTCTCACCGCGCGCGATTACCAGTACGCCCGCTGCGGCCGTGAAGTCTGGAAACATTCTTCGCCCATCTCCGGCTACTACACAAGTTGCGGCAACATACACGACGGCATCCTCACCTATCGACTCGCCGGACTTCCGCTCACACTCAACTACTACTTTGAGCGCGCGCTCGATCTCACCCGCAAGCCTGAAGATCGCGTCATCCAAACCAATGGCGAAGTCAGCAACTGGGAGATGCGCCACCAGCTCACACACGTCCTGCTTCTGCTGCGCCTCCCATTCCTCTTCGTCGGCTTCGTGCTCGGTGCTGCCATCTGGTGGGTCACGCGTCGCCTCTTTGGCAATTACGGCGGTTACATGGCGCTCGCTCTCTACTGCTTCTCCCCTGGAGTTCTGCGCGCCTCTGTCTCGCCCAATCCGGAACTGCTCGCCTCGCTCGCTTTTTTCGGCGGCTTCTACTCTTGCATCGGCGTCGCTCACTCCATGCTCGGCCCGCGCGCGCGCTGGCGTCCGCGCATGATCCTCCTCACGCTCGCCTTCGCCGTCGCTGCAGCTTCGCACATCGTCGCCCTCCCCCTCGCTGCGCTCTTCGGCCTCATCGCCATGCTCTGGATCGTCGAGGGCAAGCGCGGCGAAGTTCTTCCCGTCGTCCTCATCCCCGTCATCGGCGCAATCGTTCTCCTCTTTGCCGCATACAGTTTCTCCGTCGACGCCTTTAGCGCCGTCTTCCAATCCGGCTCTGCGCTGCTCTCGCTCTCCACCGCTTCAGCCCAGCATTTCTTCACCACTCTCCCCAACGCCGGCATCACCATCGGCTTCGCTGCCGCTCTCATCCTCTATCTCGGCTTTCGCCGCTCGCGCTATTTCGGCAACACCACTCCGCTCCTCTGCTTCCTCGCCCTCATCTTCCTCATCACCACCGGCGTCGCCTCTGAAACCTTTCTCTGGGCCCTCCCTTTTCTCCTCACCTTCATCGCCGGAGTCTTCGCCGACGCCTTCGAAGGCACGCGCGGCAAACTTGTCATCGCCTCTGCCGCCGTCGTCGTCCTCGTGCAAGCCATCTTCTGCCTCCTCAGCCTCCCCGGATTAGTTTGATTCCTGAACATCAAAATATGCACTTGAAAACATAAGGACTTTCTGAGCATAATATGAAAGTGAATTGGGAAGTGGGATTTCATCAGGAATTTGCTATCGAGTTGATGCAGTTTTCTGAAGTCGTAAGACAAGAAATTTTCTCGCAGGCAGGTTTCCTGAGTCATTTTGGGCCGCAGTTGGGGCGTCCCAAGGTCGACACTTTGAACGGATCTAAGCATGTAAATATGAAAGAGTTACGATTTAATTCAGACGGGGGTGTTTGGAGAATTGCGTTTGCATTCGACCAGAAGCGTCAAGCCATTCTACTCGTAGGCGGTGATAAATCCGGCGTTTCTCAGGATAAATTTTATCGTCGACTGATTGAGATTGCTGACCGTCGATTCGATCAACACCAAAAGTCTATTTCTGCCGAAGGGGGTAAAAGTTAATGGGGTATTTTACAGTTTCATTGCAAGAGATGCTCGCACGTGAGTCAGAGGCAACACGCCACAGAGTTAAGATGCGTACAGCTGATTTAATTGCAGAGGAGTTAGAACTCCGCGAACTCCGCCGTCTTCGCAAACTCACACAGGCGCGCCTCTCAAAGAAACTCAAAATCGGACAGGAAGGCGTCTCCCGCATCGAAAAGCGTTCCGACCTCTACCTCTCAACTCTGCGTAGTTACGTCGAAGCAGTCGGCGGCGCACTCACGCTCATGGTCCGCTTCCCCGATCATCCCCCCGTCATTCTCACCGGTTTCGGCGACTCCAACTCCCCCGCTAAACCAAAATCCACCAAAAAAGCCGCTCCAAAATCCATACAAAAAAAACGCCCCGGCAAGTCATCTGCGCGCAGTAAATCCCGCCGCGCAGCCTGAGCTTCTTACCGCCGTCCCATTTCCACGGGAATGATTATCTAAATTCAAGCAAAATAAGGACTTATTTCCATCTCCCCGCCTTGCTTAAACCCCCTCAAAAGGGTTAAAATAGATTATTCGCATCGGCTGAAAAATCAGAGTTTTACGGCCCTCATTTTCTACCACCCGTGTGCGACAAGAAAACCTTATGCCAGACGATCAGAACCCAGAGCTCCCCCTCGAAGGCGCGCCCACTCCAGGTGCACAAAACGTTATCTCCATCAACATCGAAGAAGAGATGCGTCGCTCCTATCTCGACTATTCGATGTCCGTCATCATCGGTCGCGCGCTCCCCGACGTGCGTGACGGATTGAAACCCGTCCATCGCCGCGTGCTGTTCGCGATGAACGAGCTGGGCAACGTCTGGAACAAACCCTACAAGAAGTCGGCCCGCGTGGTCGGCGACGTCATCGGTAAATACCATGCGCACGATCGCGTCGTAGAC
>DAHXOQ010000091.1 GCA_027364815.1 Acidobacteriaceae bacterium
CCTACCACCAGCGCCAACCCAATCCCGACCGGGAAGGCCACAGCCAATCCCGCCACATCAATCGCTGCCACCAGCAGCAGATTCGCCACATTGAAAACCACGCCGCCCAACCCTGCCAGCAAAATTGCACCCGCAGGAGTCCTCATCACATCCGCGGCAAACCCTGTTCCCGAATTTCCCATGCTTCCAAATGAAAATCCCCAAACAAGCGCACCCACCAGCAATCCCAGCGCATAATTCCAATAAAAAAGCTGAAATCTGAACTTCGGGCAGAACTTCATCGTGTTCGCCCACGATCCCCAACACATCATGCTCACCAGCATCAGCGCCAGCGCCGCCAAAAACGTTCCCGGCAAATACATTTCGCCCTCCAACTTCTCACAAACAAAAAAACTAACGCCCTCACCCACGCCCACGCAAGCACTGGTTTTGCGCACCCGCAAAAACCAAACTATCAACCGCATCTCATAATTTTCTACTCACCACTCATCAAATCTCGACCAAGTACAATATATCCATGCTCCTTGACGGAATCTTTGCTGCCATCACCACGCCCTTTTACACCGACGAATCCCTCTACCTGCGCAAGCTCGAATCCAACGTCGAGCATTACAGCCGCTCACCACTCGCCGGAATCCTCGTTCTCGGTTCCACCGGCGAGTCAGCGCACCTCAACGATGCCGAATCCGCTGAGGCCCTTATCGCCGCAGCCAGCGCCGCCGCGCCCAATAAAGTTCTGATCGCCGGAGTCACCCGCGACAGCGTCCGCGCCACACTCGAACTTGCTGAAGTTGCCGCCCGCGCCAACTACGATGCCATTATGGTCCGCATGCCCAGCTACTATCACCGCGGCCTCACCAAGCTCCACATCCTCAACTACTACCGGACGATTGCTGATCGCAGCGCTCTACCTGTCGGCCTCTACAACATCCCCCAATCCGTTCACTTCGATCTCCCCGTTGATGTTGTCGCCGAACTCGCCCATCATCCCAACATCATCGGCATCAAAGACTCCGCCGGTGATCTAGCCCGACTCCGCGAAACTATCGCGCTCACCGCCAACGCACCTCGCCGCAATGTCACTGTCACGCCAATTTTTGAAGCGGTCACCGCGCGCATGGTGACTGCCGCCGCCAATCAAAAACCTGCGCAATCACTTGTGAGCATCGAAGGCGGAGCTAGCCCCAATGCAAGCCCGGCAGGGAACTCGACACCCGAAGAAGCTTCACTGGGTAGTGGCCTCAAAACCCGCACCAAAGAAGTCGGCTTCCAGGTCATGACCGGAGCCGCCGCCATCCTCCTCGACGCCCTCGAATCCGGCGCCGGCGGAGCCATCATGGCCATCTCCGATTTTATGCCCCAGCTTGCCACCGACATCTACAACGCGTGGAAGGGCAACGACCCGGCACTTGCGCGCGTCAAGCAGGAGATCGCCTCGCCCATCAGCAAGCGCATCGTCCACCAACTCGGCATCCCGGGCATCAAATACGCCTGCGACTTCAACGGCTACTTCGGCGGCAATCCCCGCTCGCCCATGCTCCCACTCACCTCCGAGCAAAAAGCCGAAGTCGAAGCACTGCTTCAAAAGGTTCGCAACTGAATCACTCCTCTTCGTTCTCCCATAATGCGGGTGCCCCAGGTCTCGATTTTGAGACCTGGGATATCTATCTATAGTTTTTAAATTTTGTTTTTCTGAGCGCAGTCGAAGGAGCTGCGGTTGCTTTTATATATTTATACAGTCTTTAAAACTGACAACAAGCTTCCAATCGTTGACTCTCACCCCTAAGTAACGATATCTTGTCTCTGCCTGAGCTAGTTCATCTTTCCTTTATCTCTTAGGAGCAATTCATTGAAGCGCCTCTCATTCCCAGCTCTCGCTCTCGCCCTCTTCACACTCCTTGATCCTCACATTTCTCAGGCGCAAAACTACGCTTGGACTTGGGTAGGCGGCAGTGACAGCGAACCAAATAATCCAATCATTGGACCCTCGCAGCCCGGCGTCTATGGAACGCCTGGCGTTCCTGCACCGGCAAACACTCCCGGTGGTCGCGGCTCCGCTGTTACATGGACTGACCATAATGGTAGCCTCTGGCTATTTGGCGGTTTTGGTACTGATATAAATGGCACCGCTGGCATTCTCAATGACCTATGGATGTATGACACTTTTAATCTTGAATGGGCATGGATGGGCGGCTCGGACACCGTTCCTTATAACAGTCTTGCTCAGGGTGGAAACCCCGGTATCTATGGAACGAGGGGAACGCCAGCTGACACTAATATCCCCGGCTCAAGAACCAGTGCTGCTTCCTGGGTTGATGTATCAGGAAATTTCTGGCTCTTCGGTGGCTCTGGTTTTGACAAGAATGGAACGAATGGCTGGCTGAATGATCTTTGGATGTATAACACCACCACTCATCAATGGACATGGATGACAGGGAGTGACGTTGTCTCTTCAGTACCTTTCGGAGGTGGTCCCACCCATTTCGGCCAACCTGGAATTTACGGCACTCTTGGCGTACCTGCTTCCACTAACACCCCTGGTGGACGATGGGGAAGTGCCACTTGGATTGATAAAAGTGGAAATCTCTGGCTCTTTGCTGGAGCCGGTGACGATTCGCAAACTGACCTCGTGTATCTAAATGACATGTGGATGTACTCCATCTCTTCCAATGAGTGGACATGGATGGGCGGTGCCGATCTCATCCCCGGCAACACCGCACCTGGCGTTTACGGCGTACTTGGCGTCCCCGCTAAAACCAATCTCCCCGGCACGCGCTATTACATGACCACTTGGCAAGACATCAATGGGAAGTTCTGGCTATTTGGAGGAAGCGGTTGGGATTCTCTCAATCATGGCTCTGTGCTGAACGATATCTGGATGTTTGACTCCACCACTGCCGAGTGGACTTGGGAAGGGGGCAGTGATTTAGCAAATCAGCCAGGCGTCTACGGCGCTCGCGGTGCTGGGTCCACTTCATATATTCCAGGTGCTCGTTCCTCCGGAAACGCATGGGTTGACAACAGCCAAAATGTTTGGCTCTTTGCAGGTTTTGTTTATGACGGAAATCAAAGTAACGAAGGCGTGATCAATGACCTCTGGCAATACACACCATCCACCGGTGTTTGGGCATGGATGGGTGGCAGCCAAATAGTTTCTCAAGCCGGCATCTACGGCACTAAAGGCATCATCAATGCATGCAACATGCCTGGCGCACGCTTCTATGGCATGAACTGGCCAACACTGAACGGGACTTTCTGGCTATTGGGTGGAAATGGTGTAGACTCCAGAGGCCTGGGTGCAAACCTCAACGACCTATGGACCTTCCAATATAACGTTCAGCTCAACCTGAACGACGCCACCATACTCTGGTCTCCAACCACTCCCATTCAATCCGGGACCCCGCTTTCTTCAGCACAATTTAATGCCACGGCAAATTATTCCGGTCAGGATGTCACATCAGACGGCACCTTCACTTACTACGTCGGACCCATCACCAACGGCATCCTCGCCACAACCTCGACTATCCTCCCATTTGGCACTAATAAGCTCTGCGCACTTTGGACACCAAACACTTGTTCCACTACATTCAACACTGCCTCTCTCTGTACCAATATCGTTGTGCAAGGAAGTGGCGCTACGCCAACACTCAGTTGGACTCCCGCATCACCCATCACATACCCCGCACCACTGAGCGCAGCACAATTCAACGCCAACGTCCTCAGCGGCTCAACAAACATCAACACCGACGGCACATTTGTCTACTATGTCGGTCCGGTCGTCAACGGCGTCATCGCTAACACCAACACCATACTTCCCGTCGGCACTGACCAACTCTGCGTGCAATGGACTCCATCTTCCAAGTACAGCTCCACCTATAACTCCGTATCCGGCTGCGCCAACGTTCAAGTCATCTCCAATACCGGCCCCGCGCCCACCACCACCTCCATCACATCCAGCCAAAATCCCGTCTTCGTCAGCAATCCCATCACCTTCACAGCCTCCGTCACATCCACTTCAGGCACACCCAGCGGAACCGTCAACTTCTACGATTCCAACACCATCATCGGCTCGGGCACGCTCTCCAACGGCCAAGCCAGCTTCACTACCAGTTCGCTCATCGTCGGCGCACACACTATCGTCGCCCGCTTCGTCGCCAACTCCTCCTTCGCCGGTTCCACCAGCGGCTACGTCTCCGAGTACGTTGACGACTTCACCATCAGCAATGCACCTTCCATCATCATTCCCCCCGTCAGCTCCGCTTCGATGACCTTCACCGTCACACCACTCGGCCCTTCTTTCACCCTCCCGCAGAACGTCACAGCTACCGTCACGGGCATCCCCTCCGGCGTCCAATATTCCTTCAATCCCACGCTCATCCCCGGCGGCCAATCCACTACAGCTCTCTCCCTCTTCATCAATTCGCCCATACAGGCTTCAATTCCGGACTCACTTCACAACAGTGGCTTTGTCCGCACCGCCGCGCCGCTTCTTCTCTCCCTCCTGCTCCTCCCGTTCGCATCCATCTTCCGCCGCACCCATAAGCGGCTCACACGATTCCTGCTCCTTGCCGTACTCACCCTCGCCGGCGCCCTCTCATTCACCAGTTGCGGCAGCCTCCTCAAATCCAACACTTCCACCGTCACCGTCACGGCAACTTCCGGCTCGCTCAGCCATGCAGCCACTTTCCAACTCACACTCGAGTAGAGAAGTGGCCTGCCTCAAAATTCAAAATGGCGGCCCCCGGTCTCGATTTTGAGTCAGGGGAGATCTAAATCTTTTGCAATGTAAAATATTTACAAAACTGAGAACTACTTTTTCAGGATGGCTAACTGATCTATAAACACGTTAAATAAATTCCTCAAGAAACCGTCCCTCGCGCGACGAAGCAATTTGCTTCAAAAGACTCGACGTACACGTTGAGCGTTTTCCTGTGCTCTCCACACGCACCACGCTGCAAAGCTCCCGCCGGAGGTGGCTCAGGCGTCGATTTTCCCAATCGCCTTATTCTCCTTAATTGACGACAGCACCAGCGAAGTCGACGTCGTTCCATACGGGGTCAGCTTGTCGATCACATCCCTCAGTTGCTCCACCGTCACCACGTGCACCTTCAAAATAAAACTATCCTCGCCCGTCGACCGGTGGCACTCCACAATCTCCGGCATCTCTTGCACCTGCGCCGTCAGTTTCACCAGCACATTGCCTACAATATTCATCCGTATAAAGGCCAGAATCGGCAACCCCACCTTCACCGGGTCAACCTCCGCACGGTAGGCCTTGATGATGCCCTCATCCTCCAGCCGCCTCACTCTCTGCGCCACTGCCGGAGTTGAAAGCCCAACCCGCCTGCCCAGTTCTGCAAAGCTGAGCCGCGCGTTCTCCTGTAACTCCATTAGAATCTTCCACCCAATCTCATCCAGCAAGCGGTCTTGCCCCGTACCTTCTGTCATAATCCTGCTCCAAACCCACAACTTTATGTTCGTTAACTCTAAGCTCAAAAAATACGCAATGCAAGCAGAGAATAAGCAAAACAACCATTCAATCCGGCTGTTAACTCATTCCATTTCTGGCCTATGCTCATCATGCATTCATTTCCATACATTCTTTAGGAGAACCCTGCAATATGAGCACACCGTCACAATCACGCACCTGGGCCGAGCCTTTCAAAATCAAAGTCATTGAGCACGTTCGCATTCCATCGCAACAGGAAAGGGAAGCCGCCATTCGAGAAGCCGGCTACAACACCTTCCTCCTTCGCTCCGATGAAGTCTACATCGACCTGCTTACCGACTCCGGAACCACCGCAATGAGCGACCGCCAGTGGGCCGCAATGATGATCGGCGACGAAGCCTACGCCGGAAGCCGCAGCTTCTACCGCCTCGAGGCCGCCGTGCAGGAGTGGTATGGCTATAAGTACGTTGTCCCCACACACCAGGGCCGCGGTGCGGAGAATCTACTTTCCAAAACAATGATTAAGCCAGGCGACATTGTCCCCGGCAACATGTACTTCACTACGACGCGCCTACATCAGGAACTGGCCGGCGGCACCTTCACCGACATCATCATCCCCGAAGCTCACGATCCCGCCAGCCTTCATCCTTTCAAGGGCAATGTCGATCTAGCCAAGCTTGAATCCGTCATTTTGGAATTTGGTCCCGATAAAATTCCGTACGTCAGCCTCGCCGCCACGGTCAACCTAGCAGGCGGCCAGCCCATCTCGCTTGAAAATGTCCGCGCCGTACGCGAACTCACCAACAAATACGGGATCAAAGTCATCCTCGACGCTGCCCGCATCGTTGAAAATGCATACTTCATTCAGCAGCGCGAACCCGGCTGCCAATCCCGCACCATCGCATCCATTGTCAAGGAAATGTGCTCCTACACCGATGGCTGCACCATGAGCGCCAAGAAGGATCCGCTCGTCAACATCGGCGGTTTTCTCGCCGTCAACGACCACGCCATCTACGAAGAGGCCGCCAATCTAGCGGTTATTTATGAAGGCCTGCACACCTACGGCGGAATGGCCGGACGCGATATGGAAGCACTCGCAACCGGAATTGAAGAATCCCTCCACGAGGACCACATTCGCGCCCGCGTCGGCCAGATTCTATACCTCGGCAAAAAGCTTATCGACGCCGGCATCCCAATCGTTCAGCCCATCGGCGGCCACGGCGTCTTCCTCGATGCCCGCGCCTTCCTCCCTCACATCCCACAAGAACAGTACCCGGCTCAGGCACTGGCCGCCGCACTCTACCTCGATTCCGGAGTCAGGTCGATGGAGCGCGGCATCGTCTCCGCCGGACGCAACAAGAATGGCGAAGAGAACAAGCCCAAACTTGAGCTCGTCCGCCTCACCATTCCTCGACGTGTCTATACACAAGCCCACATGGATGTCGTCGCCGAATCCGTCCAAATCGTCTACTCACACCGCGACACCATCCGCTGTCTGAAAATGATTCACGAACCCAAATATTTGCGTTTTTTTCAAGCCCGCTTCGAGCCGCTTGGATAAGAGATAAGTTGTTGTATTTGCTAAGGCGACCAGGGATTGGCGGTCCCCACTGGTCGCCTTATTTTTGTTCAAATCACTATCGATTATCTAACTGTGATTGCAAATCATCGCAGGCTCAACTGCGCCGAACTTGGGAAGAACCTCAAGTGCCGGATATAATTGCATATCAGCTAATTACGCTGAACTTCACGCAGTGATTCCTGAATGCTCAGATCCTGCATCAGCCGCACTTATCGTTGAGACAGCCGCACAATTTGGAAAGTTGATTGGGGTACTTTATAGGAATGCTCTTTTTTTCTCTTATTGCATCACCGGCGAAGATCGCAACGGGTTTATCTTCAGAGCCAAATTTCTCTAATATCGATTATCCAGCTTCATTGGCGCGAATTTTCACGCTTCTCCTCATTGCATTTTTCATTCTAGGGGCGACGTCGTCAGCCTTTGCCGTGCAACAGGCAAAACACAAAAAGCGCGCCAAATCACACGTCAGTGAGAGTGCAATCATCGATGCGCCCATGCCTGAAGAGGGATTTCTGCTAGCACCAGACGATCCGATGCTCGATGAGCTTGACTATCTGTTTCCTGCACGCGAAAAGTATTCGCTCCGGTTTATCCGCGCCTGGTCGGGCGAAAGTATCGATGTGGTTTATAGGGATGGAGATTTTTATCTGCCGGAGTCACTGGCCAATATCGACTACTTCTTGCGCGACAATCACAACGAGGTGGTTAGTGAGTGTGATCCGCGGCTGATGGACCTGCTGTACACATTGCTGGCGCGGGTAGGGAAGCCGGATGGGGAGATCATTATTCTCTCCGGGTACCGGACGCAGGAGACGAACGACATGCTGCGGGCGAGCCACCGGACGAATGCGGCAGAGTTCTCGCAGCATCTCTATGGAAGGGCAATTGATATCCGCATCCCCGGTGTTTCTGCAGCGCGTCTGAAAAACGCTGCGCTCACGATGAAGGCCGGCGGAGTTGGGTATTATCCACGGGGGCAATTTCTGCACGTTGACGTTGGGCCGGTGCGGCACTGGACCTATGTTCCTCATCGCGGACGCAGACGCGGCCATAGCAAAAAGAAGGTTGCC
Source organism: Acidobacteriaceae bacterium (assembly GCA_027364815.1). GTDB lineage: Bacteria > Acidobacteriota > Terriglobia > Terriglobales > Acidobacteriaceae > CAIMNN01. The sequence goes on from DAHXOQ010000091.1 coordinate 8,102, forward strand.
GCCACAAAACCATAGTCAGAAAATTCGACATTAAGATAGCGGCTTTATGGGGTGATACCGAAGGGTGATTACCGTCTGGTTAACGATCTTGGAAAAATGCTGAAGCGACAAGTCTTGATATCACAGGATATTATCTATATGTCCGATAACGTATATTCTGTACAGTCGAACTCTGGGCTGTAAATAATTGAATGATTTAGCTTAATGGGTGAGTCTGCGCTCTTCCCTGACTACATCTTGTACTTGCCGAGGTCCTCGTCGTTGAGCCCTTCAAGCCAGTTTTTCAATTGCTCTGCTGAGGGGCCATCGGAGGTTGTGTGGTTGGCAGTGGTGTTCAGCCGCGCCGACTCAAGAACTTGCTCGCTGACAAAGATTGGACAATCGGCACGCAAAGCGAGAGCCAGCGCATCGGATGGACGTGCGTCGACGGCGACTTGTTCCGTGCCCTGCCGGAGCCAGAGGACGGAGTAGAAAGTGTCGTCCTTGAGCTCGGTGATGACGACGCGCTCCAGGGTTCCGTTGAGCGAGCGGATGAGGTTTTGGGTCAGGTCGTGCGACATGGGACGAGGTGCGGCTAGTTTTTCAATTTCGACGGCAATTGCATTGGCCTCGAAGATGCCGACCCAGATGGGCATGACGGTTTCCGAGTTCGCGTCTTTGAGGACGACAATTGGCATGTTTGTGGCAGGGTCCAAAACTAATCCGCGGATTCTGACTTCAATGTCCATTGCGTCCTCCTTTTTGCTGCAATGCTTCTCCGGGGCTGATTCCCCGGCTTACCGCACGAAAAACAAAACCCTGAACATGCCAACCGAATGCCGGTCAAAACATCCTACACATATTGCTGCGTATTAGACTGCTTCGCCTACCAAACTATTGGGCAAGGTGCCGGTTATTTTGACCTTGGCGTAACTTCCGGGAGCCGGAGAAATCGGTGAATTGGTTGTGAAGTTCACGGTTTTCAGTTGCGTAGAACGTCCGATAACCTGCCCACGGGCTGGATTCATTCCCTCTACCATGACTTCAAGTTCCTGCCCTAAGTAATTCAAATGAAGAGCTCTTTGAATCTCGCGCTGACGGTCATTCAATACTTGAAGTCTGCGAATTTTTTCCTCATCCGGGATGGAATCAATCATGACCAGAGCTGGGGTGTTGGGGCGCGGCGAGTACTTGAAGCCGAAGACCATGTCGTACTGGACTTCGTGGAGGAGGTCCATGGTTTCGATGAACTCCTCAGGGGTTTCGCCTGGGAAGCCAACAATGATGTCAGTGGTGAGGGCGATCTGGCGCTTTGCAGATTTGATCCAACTGATGCGCTCGAGGTACCAGTCGCGTGTGTACTCGCGGTTCATCTGGTTGAGGATGCGCGAGGAACCAGATTGGACGGGCAGATGCACGTGGTCGCAGAGGGTCGGATAAGCGTCGATTGCCTCGACGATTTCGCGGGTGAAGTGGCGGGGATGGCTGGTCATGAAACGAACGCGACGAATGCCGGGAATCTCACCGACGGCGGCGAGGAGTTCGGCGAAGGTGCGCTTGCCGGAGGGGTCTTGATAGCTGTTGACGTTCTGGCCGAGGAGTTGGATTTCGGTGAAGCCAGACTGGGCGATGCGCTGGGCTTCGGCGAGGACGGAGGCGGAGGTGCGGCTGCGCTCTTTGCCCCGGGTGTAGGGAACGACGCAGTAGGCGCAGAATTTGTCGCAGCCTTCGATGATGGTGATGTAGCCGCGGTGCGGGTTGCTGCGCGCAGTGAACTCGGTGTCGAACGTCTCGTCGGTCTGGCGGTC
>DAHXOQ010000092.1 GCA_027364815.1 Acidobacteriaceae bacterium
TTCTGGTACAATTAACTACGAAAGGTTCACCCAAGAGAGATGCCTAAAGAAGCGATTCACCCACACTACGAAGCAGTCCACGTTCACTGTGCCTGCGGAAACAATTTTGAGACCCGTTCCACGCACAAGGGCGACATCCACGTCGAAATCTGCTCCAATTGCCATCCGTTTTTTACCGGCAAGCAGCGCCTCGTAGATACCGCCGGACGCGTCGAGCGTTTCCGTCGCAAGTACGCAAAATCCGACGCAGCAACAGCGGCTGCGGCCAAGTAGCTCCACTATCGCAAACGGCCTCCGCTGCGGCGGAGGCTTTTTTGCGTTGTATGCGACAATGAAACTGCATGAATGAAGCGTGTTGCAGCGTGTACCACCAAAGGGCCACTCAGTTCTCTGAGGCGAGGAACTTGTGCAAGGATGACCTCAAGACTTTTGCTGCAGCAGTTGCTTTATTGGCGGTACACAGTGCGATCTCTTATAGCGATGCTGTGATCCTAAGGCTTGGTGGAAAGCGTCCGAAAAGCGAGAACCATCGCGATGCAATCACTGAATTGAAACGGGCCTGTACACATAAGAAAATTGACTACCGACTAGGAATCAGGCAATTTGAAAAACTTCTCGGTGCTAAGTCGGATATTTCTTATGGTTCCGATGTAATTACCGATGAAAAGGTCGTCGCACTCTGCACTGCGGCTGAGAGATTCGAAGCTTGGTCGGAAAAGACAATTAAAGCCTTGAACGTGAGGGAAAGGTGAGAAGTATGGCTATCCAGGAAGCTAAATTGAAGGTCACACCTCGTCAACGGGAAGGTCGTGCAATAAACGCTGTGGCAGAATTGCTCCGTGCAAAGCTCTCAGTACCAAACATTTATCTTGAACCTCCAAAAAGACTGATTTCAGCCGACATCTTAGCTGTGGATCGTGCTGGCGCTGGTGACTTGCATGCAGTTGAAATTGAATTATGGGCAAAGGTGCCTGAATTTTCGCTTATTGCAAAGAAGATTCTGACACAATCAGTTGAATCCCGCTTGCCAACCATTCATCGACAAATAATGTCAATGCCTGCGCATTTTCGCTATATTGCGATTCCCAATGAAATTCATCACATTGTTTTAAAGGAACTATCAAAGCTGGGTTTCTTTTCAGATGATGGCATCGGGAAAATTGGCATCATCACGATTCATGAAAATGGTGATGCACTGCCATTAGCGAATATCGTAATCCCCGCAGAAAGATTTCGTGTCGATTCTGCCAAATTGAAGCTCATCGAAACCAAGCTCCTCGACAAAAGCCGTCCTGACATTGAAGTTCGAATCTGAGACTTCGCAACTTCCCCTGAACCCTGATTTCTGACATCTGACACCTGATATGGCTGGCAAAGGATTCACGGTCAACAAGAACTGGGACAACCCAGTGGAGTACCCAATGCCTGAGGGCGTCCGGGTACCTGCCGAACTGCGCATCGGCAATGGCCCGAATCCCATCCTTGTCACTCCGGCCACCGTTCTTGCGCCCATGGCCGGCGTCACCGACACTGGCTTCCGCCGCTTCATTCGCCACGCCAGCACCTTCACTGCGGAAGCAGCCGTCGCCTCCGACGAGCAAGCCGTTGCAGAAGTAGACGCCACCATCACCAACCAGCAGTCCGGCTGCGGCCTCCTGATGACCGAGTTCACCTCCGCCGACGGCCTCTCCCGCATGAGGGAGTCCAAGCGCAAGCGCTATCTGACCTTCTACGACGACGAGCACCCCATCGGCGCGCAGCTTTTCGGATCGAACGCCGAGACGCTGGCCGACGCCGCCCGCATCGTTGAAGGAACCGGCTTTGATACCGTGGACCTGAACCTCGGCTGCCCTGCCAAGCGCGTCGTCGGCTGCAATGGCGGCTCAGGTCTGCTGCGCGACCTGCCTAAAATTGCGGAAATCTTCCGCACCGTCCGCAAAGCCGTCACAATTCCTTTCACCGTCAAATTCCGCCTCGGCTGGAATGACAGCCAGATCATCTGCGTCGAGCTTGCCCGCATCGCCGAGAGCGAAGGCCTCAACGCCCTCGCGCTCCACGCCCGCACCCGCGAGCAGGGCTACTCCGGCCAGGCGCGCTGGGAGTGGATCGCCGCCGTCAAGGATGCCGTAAAAATTCCGGTCATCGGCAACGGAGACATTCGCACCCCCGAGGATGCCGCCGCCATGGTCGCGCGCACCCATTGCGACGCAGTGATGATCGGGCGCGCTGCCCCGGCCAACCCGTGGATCTTCCGCCAGATCGCCCAATACACCGCTACGGGCCGCTATGAACTGCCCACCGCGCAGGATCGCTACCACCTCATCCGCGCTTATTTCAAAATGCTTCTCGATGACGCCGCCGCCAGCCAATCTCTCCCGCGCGACGCTCGCCACGGCGAGACTGCCGGCAAAATGAAGCAATTCGCCACCTGGTTCACCCACGGAGTACCGGGCGGAGCCAAACTGCGCGCAGCAATTTACCAGGCCAGGAAAGGCGCAGAAGTTTTGGAGCAAGTTGACCACTTCTTTCAGGCCCAGCTCACCAACCCCAGCGACGAGCCAATCGAAGAACTCACCTTCCCTGAAGACACTTTAGTCTGTGACTGATTTGCAATCTGAGATCTTGAAAAAAAGTTGCCGCCGCCTGATGGCCGCCACAACTTGAGTACTTTGGTTTCGAGATGCGGCAAGTCTGATGCTGCTAACACTCCTTATCGATTTGCTTTTTTATGGCTTTTAAACTTCCCACATTGCTGTTTTTTTGCTTCAAAACTTTAGATATTGAAACTTCTGAATTTCTCAATCACTTATGAAACTTCACTCATAAAATACACAAACTTGCGTGACTTGAATCACAGTATGTTTGGCTCAACAGGCGTTGAATCCTTGTGGCTCTTTCCTTGAAAAACTATCTGGTTCGTATCGCAAGGAGAACGAGCCCGGAGGAATTACATGAGCGCAGTATTAAGTCCTCCACACCAGGGTGTGGCGGAGTATGTCGATCAAGTCATGCAAATCGTCAAAGCCAAAAATCCTGCCGAGCCTGAATTTCACCAGGCGGTTTTCGAGGTGCTTGACTGCCTCAAGCCAGCGCTTGAGCGTCATCCGGAATTTCAAAAAGAAAAGATCCTGGAGCGTATCACTGAACCGGAGCGTGTTCTCATGTTCCGCGTCCCCTGGTTCGATGACAAAGGCAGCCCGCAGGTCAATCGCGGCTTCCGTATCGAGATGAACAGCGCGATTGGCCCCTACAAGGGCGGACTTCGCCTGCATCCTTCAGTCAACCTCGGCATCCTGAAGTTCCTTGCCTTTGAGCAGGTCTTCAAGAACTCACTCACCACGCTGCCCATGGGCGGCGGCAAGGGCGGATCGGACTTTGACCCCAAGGGCAAGAGCGACAACGAGGTCATGCGTTTCTGCCAGAGCTTCATGAGCGAGTTGCAGCGCCACATCGGCCCTGACACGGACATCCCCGCCGGCGATATCGGCGTGGGCGGCCGCGAGATTGGTTATCTCTTTGGCCAGTACAAGCGCCTGCGCAATGAATTCAGCGGCGTGCTCACCGGTAAAGCAATGGATATGGGCGGTTCGTTGATTCGGCCCGAGGCCACCGGCTACGGCTCCGTCTACTTTGCCGTTGAAATGCTCAAGACACGCGGCGACACCCTTGAAGGCAAAGAGTGCATCATCTCCGGCAGCGGCAACGTCAGCCAGTACACGGTCGAGAAACTTCTCGACTTCGGCGCCAAGCCCGTTACCCTCTCTGATTCCGACGGCTTCATTTACGATCCCGACGGCATCGACCGCGAGAAACTCGCCTGGGTGATGGACCTCAAGAACAACCGCCGCGGCCGCATCAAGGAGTACGCCGTTAAGTTCAAGAAGGCGATGTTCACGCCGGTCGACAAGAATCTCGACTACAACCCGCTCTGGAGTGTTCCTGCTTTCTGCGCATTCCCGAGCGCAACGCAGAACGAAATCAATGCCAAGGACGCAGCCAACATGTTGAAGCACGGCGTCAAGCTGGTGAGCGAAGGCGCCAACATGCCCAGCTCATTGGAAGCGATCAAGCAGTTCGTCGATGCGAAGATCATGTACGGACCAGCCAAGGCCGCCAATGCCGGCGGCGTTGCCACCTCCGGCCTTGAGATGAGCCAGAACTCCATGCGGCTTACCTGGTCGCGTGAAGAGGTCGATGAGCGTTTGCACAACATCATCATCGCCATCCACAAAAACTGCTATGAGACAGCGGCGGAATACGGCCAGCCGGGCAACCTGGTCCTGGGCGCCAACATCGCCGGCTTCCTCAAGGTAGCCAACGCCATGCTCGAACAGGGACTGGTCTAGTCCACGATCGAGACGCACCAAAAAGCGCGGGAAGGAAAATTCCTTCCCGCGCTTTTGTTTAGAAAATAAATTTAGAATTACTGCCCACTTTAGTGGCGCAATCCACGTAGTACCTTCACCGTCGCTATCAGCTGCCCGATGTGTCTCTGTGTATGTTCGGCCACATGAATCATCGCCCCACCCACCGTTGTAGGCAACTGCTTGCGCCCCACTCCACGCGGTGCATCTAAATCTCCCGCGGCCAGCGCTCGCACCCGCACTTTTGCCTGCTCCAAACTTGCTTCAACTTCGGCGAGTAATTCAGACAAACTCGCATCCCTGCTCTGCTCACTCTTCAACGCCGCCAAATGCGCCTCACTTAATGCGTGCCCCTCCGCATAGCAGAGAATCCTGTCCACCGACCGCGCAATATGTTTGAGCTGAAACGACACTGAGGGCAAATCAAAGGGCCGGACAAAAATCTCCTCGGCGTGCAAGCTCTCGCACCAGCGCGCGATCTCCTCCTGCGCCAACTCCAGTGCATGAATCACCGCACGGCTTGCAACAGGAACGTCTGTATGCGTGCCGCGCATCCAGGGCTCGGGCGAAGTTAATGGTCTCAATGTCATTCAAACCAACCCTCAATTTGGGTGACTCGTCGTTACTTCGTCTTTTAGGTATTGCCGCTTGATACATAGACGTAAATTTTGTCAGCTCTTTTATTCGATCGGAACGTATTCTACAAGATGTTGAAAGAGCTTTTTACAGTCTTCACCAGCAATAGTGAGCGCTTCACGAACTTTTATTTCTGCTAATCTCTTTTCATCATTATTCGAAGCATCATAAAATTGCAAAATAGACACATCAAGTTTTTGGAGAGAAATTCCTAATTTAATCGCTGGCGGTGATGTCTTTGGTGTACGTTGCATCAAATACGATGTCACGTCAGGCCAATTTATGGGATATATTGGCTGACATGTTTTTGCTCCAAACTTACCTTCAACGATTGTTTCCAAAATAGTGTTCAAATTTAACTGAACCATCATGAAACAGTCATATGCTACGTGAAAGTTTCGCATTGCAATGATGTCTCGTTCACGCTTCATCATTGTTATTTGTTCAACACTCATTTTTGCAAGCGTATGAGTATCAAAGGCATACACCGCAAGAACAAATAGTGTGACAAGCGTGAGGCACAGCAATGCGATATTTGTGATGGCTTGAACCCAATCAGCTTGATGAATACCTGTGGTCCAAAACCATTCAATTGAATGGGTAATCATCTGCCACATAAGAGCCAATCCTACGAATTCTTCATGCGCACCACAATAATCTTCGCGAAGCCCTCTTCAAAGACCGGCGGCTTCAAACGCTCCGCCATCTTCTTCATCACTTCCGCATTCACATTGCGGTCGCGGCGGCTGTTGCGCTCCAGACAGACTTCCAGCGGCACATCAAAAAAAACCGCGTGGGTCTCATAGCCGAAGCTCGTCGCCATCTTGATCCACTGGCGGCGCTCATGAGTTGAGAGGTTCGTCGCGTCCACATAATTCCACGGCATGTGGGCAATCAATCGCGCCCGCAGCAGGGACCGCAGCGTCGAGAAAACCAGCCCCTGGTAGCGCTGCTCTTCAACGTCGTCGAACAAAATATTGCGCAGCAGATCGCTCGAGAGCGGAGTGACACCGCGACGATTGAACCAGGTCGTCTTGCCCGAGCCCGGCAAACCGATTGCCAGCACCACGTACCCCTTTGGCGCGGCCGGGTCCTTGGCTGCGGCTTCACGGATGGCCGCCGCCTGTGAGGCATGTTCAGGCTGCGTCTCCACCTCATACCGTTTGTCTTGAGGAATCACCGAAATCGCCGGAGCACTCTTCTTGAACAGGGAAAATCCCCGTGACTTTTCAGGTTTAGCTTCCGGCTTGGGCTCGGCAATCGGCGGTTTCGCTTGCGATTGGACCGGCGCCTTCACCGGCAGATGCTGCTTGTCAGGCGCTTGCAACTTGGTTGGTATCTGCGTCCTGGCCGGAGAATATTCCTGCTTGTTGCCACGCTGCGGCGAGGGCTCATCCGAGTAGCTCGGCACCAGTGGTCGTGGTTGATTCTGCGGCAGTTCCTGGCCAATCTTGCCCGTCTGCTCCGATAAATTCACATTCCGTCTCGAACGTCGTCTCATTACCAAAAAACACTCCCCAATCTAAATTGCAAAGCGGCGCAATTCTCACTTCCACGCCCCTGACCAGCCCCGGCCGGATTCACACACAGCACTTGCAGGGCACTCGCCGGGGGAAACCATTCCCTGTACAGGGGATAACACACTCTGCCAAACACGGGCAACAACTGCCCCCTCCGAATCCCACATCCGGCCCCAAGCTCGCCAAGTGTGGAAATTCGACCACAGTGCGAATCTCACCCCTCAAAACCCCACCTCCGGCGCCCAATTCCCTTCCTCGATCCTGAAAATAATCACTAGACCGCGTGAAAATTCTCCTTATTCTCACGCTTTTCTACAGCCTGAAGCGTACTACTGAAAAAAGTTACTCAAGTGTGTGAACACCGTCACAGACCATCGCACCCCTGGAGCTTCAGAATCTTCTTGGCGGCGCGTGTTTTCACTTTCAAGCGCCCATCCGGCTTGGACAACTCCCCGGATGTTAAAATGAAGGGTTTGGTGGATCTCCCCACTGGTTTTTCGCACTCCAGTCACCAGGCAAAGTTACTCACCGCGTTACCAACCCCCCGCTTCAATATCAGGGGCCACAATAAATCACGGGACACAAAAAAGCCCTGCATCTCATGGCTACTCACATTTCTAAGGAGAAGAATCACATGGCAGTAAAGGTTGGCATTAACGGCTTCGGCCGCATCGGACGCAATGTTTTTCGCGCCGCCCTCGGCAACCCCGAGATTGAATTTGTTGCCGTCAACGATCTCACCAGTCCGGCGACCCTGGCTCACCTCCTCAAGTACGACTCCATCCTCGGCAACCTCAAGAATGAGGTCACCTCGGGTGAGGGCTTCATCGCAGTCGACGGAAAAAAGATCAAGGTCTTCTCCGAGCGCGATCCTGCCAAGCTGCCCTGGGCAGAAGTCGGCGCACAGATTGTTGTCGAGTCCACAGGCTTCTTCCCCGACGCGGAGAAGGCCAAGGCCCACCTCGGCGCCACTGTGAAGAAGGTCATTATCAGCGCTCCGGCAACCAACGAAGACATCACGATGGTTCTCGGCGTCAATCAGGACAAGTACGATCCGGCGAAGCACAACATCATCTCGAACGCCAGTTGCACCACCAACTGCCTCGCCCCAGTCGTGAAGGTCATGTTGGCTCACTGCGGCATCGTCAGCGGCATCATGACCACGATTCACAGCTACACCAATGATCAGGTCATCCTCGACACGCCGCACAAGGATCTGCGCCGCGCCCGCGCTGCTGCTCTGAGCATGATTCCAAGCTCGACCGGCGCCGCCAAGGCCCTCAAGCTCGTCATCCCTGAGACCTCCGGCAAGCTGGACGGTTTCGCGATTCGCGTGCCCACACCGAACGTGTCTATTGTTGATTTGACCTTCATCAGCGAGAAGCCGACCGATGCCAAGGCCGTCAACGCCGCTCTCAAGGCTGCCAGCGAAGCGGGCGATCTCAAGGGCCTTCTCGGCTATGAAGAGCATGAGCTGGTCAGCTCCGACTTCAAGGGCGACAAGCGCTCCTCCATCGTCGACGCGCCTCTCACCAAGGTCGTCGGTAACTCCGTCAAGGTACTCAGCTGGTACGACAACGAGTGGGGCTACTCCAACCGCGTTGTTGACCTGATCAGCTTCCTCGTCAAAAAGGGTCTGTAACTCGGACCGAGGCGCGTCAGTTCCCTCCAACTGACGCGCTTTCTTTTAACGCTGATTCAAAATAAATTCCGGGTGCCCCAGATCTCGATTTTGAGACCTGGGACCAGAAAATTTAGAACTGAGAACTGGTTTCATTTTTATGCGCACAAATATTTCTGGCGGATCACCCTACGAGCCCATCATCGGCTTCTCCCGCGCAGTTCGCGTGGGCAACCAAGTTCATCTCGCTGGTACTGGCCCCGTCGGCGCAGATAACGAAGACGCAGCCGGACAAACCCACCGCATCTTTGAGATCGCGCAAAACGCTCTCGCCGAAGCCGGAGCATCTCTCGCCGACGTCGTCCGCACCCGCATGTACCTCACCCACGTTGAAGATTGGGAGGCCATCGGCCGCGTTCACGGCGAGTACTTCGGAAATGTCCGTCCCGCTGCAACCATGGTCGTCGTCGCAGCGTTGCTTAATCCGTCATGGCGCATTGAAATTGAAATGGACGCCGTCATTCCAGACGCTCCACAAAAATAAGAAGGAAGAAAAAATGGCAAAGCTCAGCATCCGCGATATCGAACTCACCAACAAGCGCGTCTTCGTCCGCGTCGACTTCAATGTTCCACTCACTGAAGACGGCCAGACCATCACAGACGACACACGCATCATCGCCACTCTGCCGACGATCAAGTACCTGCTTCAGCACAAGGCCAAGGTCATCCTCGCCTCGCACCTCGGACGGCCCAAGGGCAAGCCGAATCCAAAGTATTCGCTGCGCCCGATTGTTGACCGCTTGCGTCAGTTGCTCGATCACGAACTTGGCTCCAAGGTCAATGTTGCCTTTGCCCCCGATTGCATCGGCGAAATCGCCAGCGAGATGGCCCGTCAGCTTGAGTCCGGCCAGGTTCTGCTGCTTGAGAATCTCCGCTACCATCCCGAAGAAGAAGCCAACGATGCTGAGTTCTCAAAGAAGCTCGCACATCTCGCCGAAATCTACGTCAACGACGCATTCGGCTCCGCGCATCGCGCTCACGCATCAACTGAAGGCATCACTCACTTCCTCAAGCCCGCCGTCGCCGGCCTGCGGATGGAAAAGGAAATCCCCGATCTGGGCAAGGCGCTCGAGTCGCCCGAGCATCCCTTTGTCGCCATCATCGGCGGCTCTAAGATCTCCGGCAAAATCGACGTCATCGACAATTTGCTCGACAAGGTAGCCACGCTCGTCATCGTCGGCGGCATGGCTTACACATTTCAGCGCGCGCTCGGTGTAAATACGGGTAAGTCTCTGGTCGAGGAAGACAAGATCGACATGGCCAAGGCGGCCATCGACAAGGCCAAGGCCAGGGGCGTCGAACTGCTCTTGCCCGTCGACAACATCCTGGCCGACAGCTTCTCGCCCGACGCCAACACCCAGCCCTGGGACACCTCGGTCAACTTCCCCGCCGACTGGCAGGGGCTGGACATCGGCCCCAAGTCCATTGCGGCCATTGAAGCCGTGGTGGCAACGGCCCGGCCCATTGTGTGGAACGGTCCGGCCGGCGTCTTCGAGTTTCCCAAGTGCGCCGTCGGCACCAACGCCATCGCCAAGGCCGTCGCGGCCAACAAGGCGGCCATTTCCATCATCGGCGGCGGCGACTCGGTCTCTGCCATCAACCAGGCCGGCGTCGCCGACCAGATCACCCACA
>DAHXOQ010000093.1 GCA_027364815.1 Acidobacteriaceae bacterium
TCTGGATACTCGCTGGAGTTCCGCAATTCTTCGGTGCGATTCTGCAACGCTGGCAATCGGGCAACATCCGCTCCTACGCGGCATGGCTCGCGGCCGGTGCAGCGGCATTGCTGCTCTTCATTTTGTACTCCGCGCACCAGCTTCCAGTTGGACTGGGCGACATTCACCTCGAGAATCTGGCGCACTAGGAGAGAGATTCAATGAATGAACAAATCTTAAGCCTGATTCTTCTGGCCCCGCTCGTGGGAGCGCTGCTGGTTGTGCTTATCCCCGACCGCGGAAAGCTGCCGGCATGGATTGCGCTACTGACCACGCTCGCAACTCTCGGCCTGATTCTCCATTTGCCCTACCATTTCGTTCAGGGTCAGCCAGGCTTCCAGTACGAAATCAATCGCGCATGGCTTGATTTTCCTGCGATTCGTTATCACCTCGGCGTCGATGGACTGAGCCTTTGGCTTATCGTGCTTACAGGTGTGCTTGGCCCGGTTGGTGTCGTCGCCAGTAGGAAAGCTATTCAGCAACGCAGCAAGCTTTTCTACACGCTCTTCCTGCTGCAGCAGACGGCAATTCTTGGCGTCTTTGTCTCGCTCGACCTGATGCTCTACTACGGCTTCTGGGAGCTCTCGCTGATTCCGATGGCCGTGCTCATCGCCTTCTTCGGACGCAAGGATGGTCCAAAGACCGCACTGAAATTCTTCCTCTTCACATTCATTCCATCGGCTCCACTGCTCGTCGCTATTCTCTGGCTCTACGCGCAGACGGGCAGCTTTGATTTCTTCACACTGCAAACCGCCATCGCGAACGGATCGCTTCCGGTTGGTCCGCTCCATTGGGCGGCACTCGCCTTCCTGGTCGCATTTGCGGTCAAGGTTCCAGTCTTTCCACTCCATGGCTGGCTGGCCGACGTTTTCAGCGAAGCGCCCGTTGCGCTCTCCATGATCGTCGCCGGAAAACTCGGCCTCTACTCAATGCTGCGCTTCCACGTCGCTCTCTTTCCAGTACAGGCTCATCAGATAGGCCCTCTACTCGTCGCGCTTGCCGTTATCGGCATTCTCTACGGCGCGACCCTGGCTCTCGTTCAGCGCGACTTGTGGAAGTTCGCCGCCTACGCCGCCATCAGTCACTTGAGCTTTGCGACGCTTGGCATCTATGGCTTCACAGGCACAGGTCTCGCTGGTTCAGTCTTCCAGATTCTCAATCATGGAGTCACAGACGGCGCGCTGCTGCTTCTGCTTGGCGTTTTTGAACTACGCTATGGCAACTCGCAGATTGACTCCTACGGCGGACTCGCTGCAAAGCAGCCCAAGATTGCGACCTTCTTCGTCATTACCGGGCTCTCGCTCATCGGCCTGCCTATGCTTAATGGCTTCGTCAGCGAGTTCCTGATTCTCTCGGGCACTTTCACTGGATACAGTCGCAGCTGGGCCATCGCCGCTACTCTGGGCGTGATTCTGAGCGCTGCTTACATGCTCAGCGTAGTGCAAAAAATCTTCTACGGCCCTGAAGCCGGACTCACTCTCAACATGCCAAACGCGAAAGACCTTGACCTGCGCGAGTTCACAATGCTCAGCATCCTTGCGGTTCTGATGCTGGTTCTCGGCCTCGCTCCAAATCGCGTGCTGCCAGCCATTGAAAGCGGAGTAGCTCCGCCAATCGCGAATCGAGTAGCTCATTCAGGCTCAATTCTCTACGCCACGCCACAGGCAACCACCGTATCAGGACCGGCAACAACTGGGGAGGTTCAACAGTGAACATCGATCTTTTGAGCATACTTCCCACGGATCTCTTCCGCATTTTGCCAGAGGTTGTGCTGACCCTGACCGGCGTGCTGGTGATGTTGACGGACGCTGCACTTCCACAACATCTTGATCGCCGAAATCTTGGTTGGGTTGCCGCACTGGGCACTACCATCGCGCTCTGGGCCAGTCTTGCTCAACTACAGCTACTTCAACTTCCCGAGCGCACCGGATTCTACGGCACTGTCGAAACAAGTTCGTTCAGCGTCTTCTTCCACGTGCTCATCTGCGGAATCATTCTCGTCGCGCTACTCATCGCGCTCGACACACTCCCGGAAAACGGCCACCACAAGGGCGAGTACTTCGCGCTCATCGCATTCGGCGCAGTTGGAATGTGTTTGATGACCTCGGCGGTTGAATTGCTGGTGGTCTTTATCGCACTTGAAATTTCTTCCATCTCGACTTACGTTCTGGCCGGCTATCGCAAAGAAACAGGCCGCGGCGTTGAAGCAGCTATCAAGTATTTCCTGCTTGGTTCATTCGCAACCGGCTTCTTCCTCTACGGAATTGCGATGGCCTTCGGCGCGACGGGTTCAACGGTGATCTCCGAGATCGCAGTCAAGGCGCCGATCGCTGAAAACCATGGCCTACTCGTTCTTGCACTTGGGCTCATGCTCGTCGGAATTCTCTTTAAAGTCTCTGCGGCTCCCTTCCACGTCTGGACTCCCGATGTCTACGAAGGCGCACCATCGCCCGTCGTCGCGCTGATGTCGACCGCACCCAAGGCCGCCGCTTTCGCGCTCTTGCTGCGCGTCGTCTACCAGGCTTTCCCATCGTTGATCGCGTTGTGGACGCCTCTGCTCTGGATCGTTGCCGTTCTCTCCATGACTGTCGGCAACCTTGCAGCGCTGCGTCAACAGAATGTCAAGCGCATGCTGGCTTACTCATCTATCGCGCACGCAGGTTACCTGCTTGCAGCCTTTGCCGGAGTTGGCAATACGGGGATTGCCGCAGCGAGCTTTTATGTCGCCGCTTACGCTGCGATGAACGTCGGCATCTTCGCTGTCGTCACTCTGGTCAGCGGTTACGATGACAGTCTGCCATTCGTTAAGGATTTCCGCGGGCTGCTCTTCCGCTCGCCACTTCTCGGCAGCCTGCTGATTTTCTTCCTGCTGTCGCTCATTGGAATCCCGTTCACCGGCGGATTCTTTGGTAAGTTCTACTCTTTCTCCACTGCAGTCAGCGGCGGCGCCATCTGGCTCGCCATCATCGGCCTCTTGAACTCCGGCATCGCGGCGGCATACTATCTGCGCCTTCTCGTCACAGCAGCTCAGAAGCCTGAAGCTGACGCGCCAATTGTGGCCAACAAGCCGATCGGTGTTGCTGTCGGCGCGGCGCTCTTTCTCACTGTTGCCGCAACGCTGATACTAGGTATTATTCCTGGCGGAGTATTACGCGGCGCAGAAGCAGGTGCACACGAGTTGATGCCGCACTCCATGTTCCAATTCAGCATACCTGCATCTAACGCAACTGGCGTAACGGTTCTGAAGTAGAGTTATCAAATTGGTTGGGCGCAGATTCACACACTGGATCTGCGCCTTTTAATTTTCTATACGCGCCGACTAAGCCCCGATAAAATTCAATATTCTCGCCTAAAACTTTTTCTGTAGAATAATGTGCGCTAACCCATGCTCGCGCTGCGCAGCCCATCTTTCCGCGCCGGCTCGCATCTGCAAGCAGTTTCAACAGCGCCTCGCTGATTGCCTCTGGGTACCCAGGCGGAATCAGCAATCCCGTCACCTCCGGCACCACTGTATCGCGCGCGCCAGTTGAGTGTGTCGTAATCACTGGCATTCCGCATGCCGACGCCTCAAGAACCACATTCGGAAATCCCTCTCGCCGGGTCGGCAGCACCATCAGATCCATTGCACGGTAATACGGCACCGTATCAACGACCATGCCCGTTGTGCGAATCTGCGGGTGTGCTCTGATTTCGGCAATGAGTTGGCTGTCGAGCGCATCTTCAGATGCATCAAACCATCCAACAAGCAAGAGGTAAGTATCAGGCCGCGCACACAGAATCATTTTGAAAGCCAAAATCAATTCCGGCAAACCCTTGTCACGAGTCAGACGCCCCACAAACCCCACAATTTGAGCTGCATCAGGAATCGATAATTCGTTGCGCACATTTGAATTTCCGGGAGAAAATCGCAGCAAATCCACGCCTGCACTGCTCCCATCACCCAACACTCTGATCTTTTCCGCCTTCACGATTCTCAAGTTGAACGCGACCGTGCGCAAACTTTCGCTATTGCACAAAATCAGAGTTGCAGCGTAAGCGGCGACTCTCTCTGCCGTCAACAGAATCCGGCGTTTGAGTCCAGATGCAGTTTCGAGTTTCAGGCCACGCAAAAAATAAATGCGATTTGGCACGCGTGCCATCCACGCAGCGAGAGTACCCAGCAACCCCGCCTTCGGTGTGCTGAATTCGACGACATCAGGACGCAACCGCCGCAATGCTCTCCAGAGTTTCCAGAGCGAATGCAAATCCGCACATGGCGAAATATGCCGGCTCATATGAATTGCCATCACGTCGACGTCAACTGCCTCAGCTGTTTGCGTGAGCAACTCACCAGGGGAGCAGATCAGCGTGACTTTAAACCCTGCTTCACGAAGTGCACGCAATCTCCCAGTCAAAATCAGGCAGGTCTGAGGATGCGTTACGCCAATAACCATCCGTGGCTGCGCATTAACTATCGGCTTGGATGCTACGCGAGAATCTGCACTGGCGTTTGCGAACATTAAACGACCCTGGGCTCAAAAGTGAGATGCAGATTTTGGGAGATGGAAAGGAAAATTCAGGCGGCCAACTCATGCAATTCCGAATGGCCTGCCACGCTGCAAAGCAAGGATACAACAATTCGGTGTGATCAGCGAAACTTCCTTGTGAGCGATTCTGACATATACTCATTGTGCCTGAAATGCATGAAGGAAACTCGCTTTGAACGAACCGCGCAAGCGAATACTGTTGCTGATCCCGCACCTCGGTGGAGGCGGCGCAGAGAAAGTGGTCGAGCAACTTGCTCGCGGGCTCTCTTCAGATCATTATGAAATCCATCTTGGGCTTGTGACGCGATCAGGCACTATAACCGCAGACTTTCCATGCTCCGTGCAGATTCATGCCCTCGGAGCAACGCGTGTCCGCTGGAGTACATTTAGACTCCTGCGTCTCATCCGTCAATTGCAACCTCAACTTATCCTCTCAGGAATGGCACACCTGAATTTTCTGGTACTGTTTTTGCGGCCACTCTTTCCGCGCAGCACTCGCATACTGACCCGGCAAAACACAACCGTTTCTTCAGTCCTCAATTACGGGCGCGTTCCCTTCTACACTCGCTTACTCTATCGCCATCTCTTGAATCGCGCTGACCGGATTCTCTGCCAGTCCAACGCAATGGCTGAAGATCTGCAAAAGACTCTGCACATTCTGCCCGATAAGACGCGCGTTTTGCTGAACCCAATCGAGATTCCGGTTCCAGTTAAAGGGTTTTCTTCACAAATGGACGGGGACATTCAATTCCTTGCAGTTGGTAGACTCGCGCATGAGAAGGGCTTCGATCTTCTACTGCACGCCTTCGGTTCCCTGCTTCCTAAGTACCCCGATTTGCAATTGCGAATTGCAGGAGCCGGGCCGGAGGAAGCAAACCTTCGCGCGCTTTGCGCGAGATTTCAGTTAAATCAAAATGTCAACTTTAGCGGATTCCATCAACAACCCTTCGCAGGCGCGCATATCTTTGTTCTAAGCTCGCGATTTGAAGGTATGCCTAACGCGCTTCTCGAAGCCGCAGCTCACGGTCTTCCCATCGTCTCAACTCCTTGCTCAGATGGCGTTGTCGAACTTCTACGCAATCAACCTGGCGCATGGCTTGCCGACTCCACAACAGCAGCTGATTTGGCTATCGCGATGGAAGCCGCACTAGCAGAAGTGAAACCCGGCCAACGCTTTGAACACAAATTCCTTGAGCCATTCCGATTTGCGCGCGCCATCAAAGCATACGAACGCCTCATCGATGAGGAGTTGTCACGATGAAAAAAATTGCGTTCGTCATTCCCACACTGGACAAAATCGGAGGCGCGGAGAAGCAACTTTTGCTGCTCGCAAATACTCTCCGGAATCGCGGCTGGTGGGTGAGCGTCGTCTGTCTTTCTGGAACCGCCAGTGCTGCCAAAAACAAACTCGAAGACATCGATTGCGTACTGCTCAAGATGAAGCATGGACTCAAGGATCCGGCTGGGTGGCTACACTTCATTCGCTGGCTGCGCCAGGAGCGGCCCTCTGTCCTCCATGCGCATCTTCCACACGCTGCCTGGCTCGCTCGCTGGTCCCGTCTTCTTGCTCCGGTGCGCGTGCAGTTGGATACTATCCATACATCATCGACCGGATCGTGGGGACGCAGATTTGGCTATCTAATCAGTCGCTGGTTGCCGAATAGCGTAACCGCAGTGAGTCAATCCGCGGCAGCAAATTACTTGCACGCGCGGATGGCCAGTGAAAAGCAAATATCAATCTTGCCGAATGGAATTGAGGTTGGAGAGCAACCAACTTCACAAGCTGAGCGCCAGACCGTATGCAAACGTCCTGGCTTAAGCAACAACTTCGAATGGCTCGCCATCGGCAGGCTCGAGTATGTGAAAGATTATCCCACCCTGCTCCGTGCCTTTGCGAAGCTTACGCAAAACGCAAGACTCTCAATAGCAGGAGTTGGAAGTGATAAGAGTGCGTTACGCAAATTGGCTGATGAATTAAGCATTCAAAGTCGCATTCGCTGGCTGGGCTATGTTGAAAATTTGAGCCCGTGGCTGCAAGCGGTGGACGCCTACGTTCTCACATCGTTATGGGAAGGCTTGCCGGTTGGAGTACTTGAAGCATCTGCTCATGGTTTGCCCGTAGTTGCTACAGATACATCCGGAGTGCGAGAAGCGCTGCCAGAAAGCAGCGGCAAGTGGCTCGTTCCAATAAAAAATGCAGACGCACTCGGCGAAACTATGCAGCGGATGATGGAGTTAACGCAGGAAGAGCGCAGAGAATCAGGAGAACTAAATTTCAGATTCGCAAGAGATAATTTCAGTCACGGAAAAATCATGGACCAATGGGAAGCTCTGTACGAAAAGTTGCTCACTGAGAGCCCAACACCGCGTCGCTGGCCGCGCTAATTCTTTACTGCGTTTTAAAGTTCAAGAATTTGCGTAAACGAATCTTAGCTAGCGCCAACCGCGATTGAACCGATTCCAGCCGGCTCAACGGAGTCTGTGGATACTCTTCCAAAACGTGTTCTACTGTAGTGAATTTTGACGAATTTATTTCAAGGAATTCTTCCATCTGCTTCAATAAATCAGTAGTCGCCGTGTTCATATGCAGACAAATCGTCCATAACCCACTCACCTTTTCTTGAGGTCCCCAGAGTTGCTGCGGAATCCACACAATACCTTCACGCACAAATGGGCGATTGGCAAAACCATCCGAAAGGATCGAAATCCCTTCAGCTTTCAGTGCGCGCAGCGTCGCTCGATCAAATCCATGACGCGGAGCAACGAAGAGCAGCGGCTTAATTCCTTCCTTTGAAAGAATCTCAATTCCAGCGCGAATCCATTCATGTTGATGCTGCTCTGTAACACCGGCAAACTCCGTCTCACGATGCAGTGGAATCAGGCTTACGCCGCGTTTAATACAGTTGTGACGAAAGCCATGCAGCGCAATCGTCGCACCATCCGACTTCATCTCTCGCATCATTTGCCAGAACTCGGGGTCGGGCGAGGCATAGTTCAGAGCGGAATCCTGATTATCCGGAACAACTGCGAGAATGGGCTTGATTTGGAATTTCGCAAACAGCAGTATGAAGCGTTGCCAGTTCAGACGTTCCATCGTCGGGCAGAGATCATCAAAGCGAAGAAGGTACTGCGCCGTTGATTTCGTCATGCACTCACCTTGCTGTCAATATGCAAACATGCCATGCGCAAAAGTTTTCTTGCCCAGTAGAAGAGCAGAACAAAGGTGCTCACCATCCACAGCGATGTTGCCAGCGCAATTCCTGCCACACCCATCAGGCGCATCAGAATAATATTCAGAGCAATATCAAGAACGAGATTGATGGCACCACAGTAAAAGACCAGATCTGTTCTCCGCATGGCGACAATGAAACGATAGAAGACGCGGCTCACGACATAAAACGGAATTTGAATCGCGTACATGATCATCACGGGCGCAACCACGTCCGTATCATTCGCTTTGAATGCGCCATGCTGAAAGGCGAGGCGAATCAATGGATAGGCTACTGCCATCAGGATGAGTGTCAGCGGAATTGAAATTAGCGCAGTGATCCACACCCAACTTCGCATCGTCTCTCTGCAACCCTGCCAATCACGATGTGCGATGAGCCGAGAAAAATATGGCACAATTGCCGTAGAAACTGCGCCCGCAAGCAACGTCAACAAAACCGAGACAAAACGGCCCGCATAAACAAGCGCAGAAACACTGCCTGACGGCAGCCACGCAGCCATCGATTGATCAACCAGCAAGCCACCCGATGCAACGAGTCCGCTCAAGAATACCGGGCCGTACTGTTGCATCACTTCACGAGTCGCCTCGCTTTTTCCGCACCAACTCAAGCGAAATTTGTAACCATGGCTGTTCATCATCCATGCCATCAGGATTGCGTAGAGCGCGGAACCGGCCACTGTTGCATAAACAATGGCCCAAATGCCAAATTGCGCGCCAAAGAAATATGCAGCCAGCATGATGGCCAGCGGAGTTACGACAGGAGCAACGGCGGGCCATGCAAAATGATCGAGGGTATTGAGGACTGCGGAGCAATTCGTCGCTAAACCAGTCAGCAGCACAACAGGCAAGAGTGCGTAGAAGATCCGCTCAGTGAGTGCAAGCTTGGCAGCGGGAAAGTGAGCAGCGAGCAGAGGAAAGAGCTCATGCGCAGAGAGTGCGAGCACCAGCATAGAACCACCCAGCAGCACTGTGATCCACAGCATCGAGCCAGCGAGCAAGCGTTGCGCGTTCTCGCGGCCTTCAAGTTCCCTGACCCTGACCAGAGTGGGAATCAGCGCCTGGTTCATCGATTCCGCGATGAGGTTGATGAGGAGATTCGGAATCAGAAAGGCGATCAGGAATGCATCCATAGCATCCGAACGCCCGTAAACACCCGCGACTACGAACTCCTTAAAGGTTGCAATAATTTTTACGAAGACTCCGGCAAAAGCAACCAACGAGGCAGCACGAAAGATGCTTTGATTCAAACTCGAATCAAGCAAATTCCGTTTCGCTGTGATTAGCCAGTTCATTCGCCGGATTGAATCATCTCCTTTGGATCAAAAGGCCGGGTTTTCTGCGATTTGACTATGAGCGGCGGAGACTGTTTCTATGTGTGCCGATTTCTCGTCGTTCACTCGACCAGCCACTGCGATAAGGCCGAAGATCAGCCAGGTCATTCGGTTTTCTTCGACAGTGCCAACTAAAGAAGTCACAAACCAAACCAGCAGTGTTGTCAAAAGAGCAATACGCATCAGTGCTTGTGTGCGCAGTGCGGCGCGAATAACAAACAAGAAAATAAGAATTGCCATTGCGAAAGCCACGAGCCCGCCCGTAACTAAAATTGCAAGCGGTGTGTTGTGAGCCGTGTCAGCCGGCGCAGTGTGCGCGGCAGAGACAAAAGCACCCGCACCGGCACCTAACCATGGAGAAGAATGAAATGCGCGCCAGCCTGCACTCCAAATATTGACGCGTTCATTCAGATTGCCCAGCGCAATCTCCTCACGCAAAGTTGCAAGCCGTTGAATCACACCTTCAGGCAGTGCAAACCAAATTGCCGCAAGCAAGATCGGCAGCACAAGAGAAATCTTCAGCGTAGCCTTCGCGCGCCCCTTCGCCAGAATTACGAGTG
>DAHXOQ010000094.1 GCA_027364815.1 Acidobacteriaceae bacterium
TCTCGGCACAATGATTCTGCACAGCTAGTTTACTGTTTTTTGCCATCATCATCACAGAACGCCAAAGCCATGGACGCAATGCAACATGGAATCCAAAAGCACCCTCGCGAAATTGACCCATCGCATTGTGAAATTTTTCAATACCGGGCAGTTCAAATTCAAGTGCATCAGAGATGGATTTGATCGCTGAAAATGGAATCCTGTGTGCCGCAGACAACCGCGCAACCGTTGCTGCTTCCATCTCTACACATGATGCGTTGTAGGCCAAATGCAGCCGTTGTTTTTCAATCTTGTTCGCAAATTTGTCGAGCGTTACTAAAACGCTTCCATCGCCGCATTCAGCTGCAAAACGTTCGCCGGTGCGTGCGTCGATGATGGTCGAGGGCCTCAAGATGCGCCCTGCTTTGATTCCGGAAGAACAAGCACCAGCCCATCCCACCGATGTGATTGATGCTGTAGGCCCTAATGCCAGTGCGGCTTCAATGGCCATTGAGGCTCGCGCTGCGCCCATCCCTGCATAGCCAATCACTACCTCATCATTGGCCCAAAGATGAACACCCTTACGCTGAGGAGTCGCCACTTTTGGCAGCTTGCTGATGAGAGGGGCAATCTCGCGCTTGAGTGCAGCAAGATAGACTCTGCGCGGCGCACTCATCTTCCAGCTCCGACCATTGATTTCGGCTTAGACGCGTATCCATTGGCATAGAACCAATCAATCGCCGACTTCAACGCTGGCGTAACAGGCAGAATTTTGAAGCCGAGTTCCTGCTGCGCGCGAGCCGAAGAGACATACATCTTCTTGCGTCCCATGCGCACTTCTTCGAGGGTTGCACGTGGTTCGCGGCCCCGGATGCGTCCAGTGATTGTTTCCTCAAAGAATGCATAGGTTGCAGCGACGACAAAAGGAATCTTCATCATAGGTGATGGAATTCCTGTGAGATCTGACATTTTATCGAGGATTTGTTTGAGCGTCAGATTTTCTCCACCGAGAATATAGCGCCGCCCAGATTCTCCCGCAGTCAGCGCGGCAACATGAATACGCGCAATTTCACTGACGTCAACCAGGTTCAGGCCCGTGTCCATGTAGGCCGGGAATTTTCCGTTGAGAAAGTCCAGAACGATTCGCCCGGTTGGCGTGGGCTTGCGGTCAAAATCGCCAATGGGAGAAGTCGGGTTCAGCAAGATGACTTGCTGGCCTTTTGCTGCAGCGGCTAGCGCCTCCTGCTCGGCGAGGAACTTTGAGCGTTTGTAGTGCCCAACCATATCCTTCAGCGTGACTGGCGAATCCTCGTTGATCACGACACCATCTTTGCGGAAGCCCATCGTCGCCACGCTCGACGTATAAACAAATCTCGGAACATCCGATTCGCGCGCCATGCGCAGCAACTCGCGCGTGCCATCCACATTCGCCTTATACATCGCAGACGGGTCTGGAATCCAGAGCCGGTAATCAGCCGCCACATGCATCACCGCATCGCAACCTTCAAGCGCAGGGCTAATCGTTTCAGGTTCAGCAAGGTCGCCTATATGCGTCTCTGCGCGAATTCCCTTGAGATTCTCGATATTGCTTGTCTTCCGAATCAACAGGCGCAGATCCGCACCCTCAGCGGCAAGTGCGCGGGCCACGTGATGGCCTACAAACCCGGTCGCGCCAGTCAAAAATATTTTCATAGAGAAATGTAATTAATCTTCGTCCGGGTGCAGCGCAATGGTTTCGCCTGCCGCCTTCTTCTCGTTGTATTTCTTGACCCAATCTTCCCAGTGCTTGCCAGCTGCGCGATCTTTGCCAGTGAATTCAATGCGCGCAATCTCGGCGTAGCTGACCTTCTGCTTAGTGTCCTGGTTCGCGGCGTAGTACTGCACATAGGAGTCAGCCAGTGTTGCGCCAGTCAAACGGTTGAAGATGTAAGCCTCAAAGCGCTCGCCATTCTTCAACGTCAATGTAACATCGCCGCGATAATCGAATGCCTTTTCGAGCGCGCTGCGGAGTTCATCTTCATTTGCGAGCTCTGGAATCCAGCCTTCAAGGTTCTCGTGTGAGGAGCCGGGGACAACTTCTAGCGCTTCAACCTGTGCCATGGTGTATTTCAGAACTTCAGCGCTCATGCGTGGGTCTCCTCTTGCACGGTGCTGTTGATCTGCACCAACGGCGTAATGCCATGTTGAACCGGCTCGTCGAGAAGCTTCAGTGCACCAGCGTCCGTGTACTTGTTGAAGGTGCCGCGAACCATCGCCCAGAAGCCGGAGAGTGAACCAAAGCCATCGTTGACCGCAGAAGGCTCATAGCCGCAGCTGACCATGCAATTCGCGCATTGCGGATTGCCGCTTTCAGTGCCATACTCTTCCCACTTAGTGGTTTCGAGCAGTTCCTTGAAGGTCTCCGTGTAGCCATCCTGCAAAAGATAACAAGGACGCTGCCATCCGAAAATGTTGTACGCCGGTGAGCCCCAGGGAGTGCAACTGTAATTGCGCTTGCCCATCAGAAACTCAAGGAAGAGCGGAGACATGTTGAACTTCCACGTCGGTTTGCGATTCGACAAGATTGCCCGGAAGAGTTTGCGCACACGCGCCCGACCCATGAAGCGATTCTGATCCGGAGCCTTGTCGTAGCTATATCCGGGCGAGAGCACCACGCCCTCAACACCCATCGACATCACCTCATCAAAGAACGAACGCACATCATTCGGATTCGTTCCGTCGAAGAAGGTCGCGTTCGTCGTCACGCGGAATCCGCGCGCCACGGCAGCCTTGATTCCCTCAACAGCCAAGTCGTAAGTGCCTTCGCGGCAGACCGCAAAATCATGATGCTCGCGCAGACCATCCAGGTGCACAGAGAAGGTCAGATATTTTGACGGCGTAAATTCATGCAAACGGCGCGTCAGCTCAATCGCATTCGTGCAAAGGTAAATGTACTTCTTGCGCGCGATGAGACCATTGACGATCTCGACAATCTGAGGATGCAACAGCGGCTCGCCACCGGGCAGCGAGACCATCGGCACGCCGCATTCTTCAACCGCAGCAAAGCACTCCTCTGGCGTCAACATCTTTTTGAGTACGTGGGGCGGATACTGAACCTTGCCGCATCCGGCGCAGGCCAGATTGCAACGGAAGAGCGGTTCAAGCATCAGCACCAGCGGGAACTTCTTCTTGCCCGAGAGCCGGTTCTTCAACACATACGTTGCAACCGTCCACATCTGTGAAATTGGGACAGCCATTGAACCTCCAAAGATCTTATTGTTAGCGACAGCAGATTACGCCGCGCGTTCCATTGCCCGCTTGTAGGCCGTCAGCGCCAACAACGGGAAGTAATCACGGTACAGTGTGTAAGCCAGGTAGAAGACGCGCGGGAAGCCCGTGCCTGTGATAATTCCCTGCCGCGCCGGACCTTCGCCCATGCTCTCATCCCAACTGCCATCCTCTCGTTGCCGCGTCAGGAGCCAGCGCACACCTTTAGCGATTGAGTCCGACCGGTCATCGCCGGCTGCCAGCAATCCCAACAGAGCCCACGCTGTTTGTGAAGGCGTACTCAAGCCTATTCCGCGCGTAATCGGGTCATCATAGCTGCCGCAACTTTCACCCCATCCGCCATCCGGATTCTGAACCATGCTCAGCCACTCGGCGCCCTGCAGAACTTGCGGCTCATTGTGATCGACTCCGATAGCATCGAGTCCGCGCAGCACCAGGAAAGTGCCGTAGATGTAATTCACACCCCAGCGGCCAAACCAACTTCCATCCGGCTCCTGCTCGCTGAAGATGAATTGAATCGCCTTCTCAATGCGTTTGTCTGAGCGCGTGTAACCGTAGACTGCGAGCATCTCCAGAATGCGCCCGGTGATATCAACCGTCGGCGGATCGAGCATCGCATTGTGATCGGCGAATGGAATGTACTGGAAGATGAGCTTGGTATTGTCCTTGTCGAAGCTTCCCCACCCGCCATTTTTACACTGCATGGCGAACTCCCACGCAATGGCGCGCTCTGCAACCTGGTGCTGATAACGCTCGCGTGGATTATCCACTTTGTTCAACGCCAGCAGAACCTGTGCGGTATCGTCGGTGTCTGGATAAAATTCGTTATTGAACTCGAAGTACCAACCACCGGGCTCAACTCTGGGAACTTTGACAGCCCAGTCACCCTTGTGGCGAACTTATTTCGAGAGCATCCAATCAACTGCTTTGAGCATCCGCGGATCGGTGCGCGATACTCCAGCCTCGCCCAACGCATAAACCGCCTGTGCCGTATCCCAAACCGGTGATACACACGGTTGCATGCGGAAAGTTGCAACAGGCATCTCGGGGGTTGGCGGCTGATCAATGCCGAGCTTTTCAAACTCATCGCGCGCGCGTATCACCTGCGGGTCGTCATCGGAATAGCCAAGGCAGCGTAGTGCAATAATCGCGTTCAACATCGCCGGGTAAATTGCACCCAGGCCGTCGGTCATCTCTAAACGGTCAAGCATCCAGCGCTCGGCAACTTTGAGCGCCCATTTACGCAACGGGCGAATGTGTACCGCCTCAAAGATGTGAGTCATGCGATCAAGAACGAGAAAGAAATTCCGCCATGTAAATAGTTTCTTGCGGTCCATGTGCAGGCGCAGATTGGATGTGGAGCGCCCGTCAACAAAAAGTTCATCAATTCCCATCTCGTCGGGAATCTTTTTAAAGGGCTTCTTTGCGTAAATAATTGCAAGCGGAACAAGGATCGAACGCGACCACGAAGAAATCTCGTAGATATTGAAGTAAAACCAATTGGGAAAGAGAACAATCTCCGGTGGAATCGCGGGGACCGCGTCGTAATCATATTGCCCAAGTGAGCAGAGGTACATCTTGGTAAATGTGTTGCACGCTACGACGCCACCGTGCGAAAGAATCCATTCTTTCGATTGAAGCATGTGTGGCTCATCCGCACTGATCCCCATGAGCTTGCACGCAAAGTAGCACTTTACGGTCAGCGAAATATTGCCGGGACCGCCGGGATAAATACTCCAGCTTCCGTCGTCGTTGCGGTAGCGTAATATCTCCTGAAGCGCGCCTTGCATGCGGGCCGGGTCGCCACTGCCGAGTAAGACATGCAGGTAAATATAATCTGCCTCGAGCATTGCGTCGGCTTCAAGTTCGCCACACCAGTAGCCATCCTCATGCTGACGGCTGAAGATGTAATCTCGTGATCGGACAATTGCCGCGTCCACGTCAGCGATCTCGGCGTCCATGCGGCCGAAACGTGGCGATGCGGTTTGTGTATTCTTGATCGTTGTCATGCGGTCCAAAAAATCAGTTGCTTAAGCCGAGTGTAAAAATTGTTCTTCGGCCTGTGACTAAATCTGCTTAGATTGTCTCTCATTGCAGATATCGACGCCAGGCATCAATCCAAACCTGAAAAACCTATCTGTCTACTTTCATCAAGTTGCAGAGGAAAAAATTCAATTGCAATATTTCAGCGAACAGGGATAGCCTCAGCACCACCGGCTCCGCCAATTGCCTGAATAATCTCAGGCGGCAGGCCAAAACGCACATTTTCAGGCATCACTTCTACTTCTTCGACGCTGGAATATCCGTTTTGCTGCAAATAATTGACGACGTCCTCGACGAGGACCTCTGGAGCCGAAGCGCCTGCCGTAACTGCAACATTCTGCACGCCTTCCAGCCACTTCGGATCAATCGCCTGAGAGTTGTCAATTAGATAGGCATGGGTGCCAAGATTACGCGAAACTTCGACTAAACGGTTCGAGTTGGAACTGTTGGTTGAGCCCACAACCAGCATCAAACCGGCTTCGTGAGCCACATTGCGAACTGCAACTTGCCTGTTTTCAGTTGCATAGCAGATGTCTTGAGAGTGGGGCCCGACGATATTCGGGAACTTCAACTTCAGCGCGTGAATAATATCCCGCGCCTCATCCAGGCTCAAAGTCGTTTGCGTCAGATAGGCTACGCGATCGGGGTCAGGTACCACGAGAGTATCTACCTCGGCAACACTGGAAACCACCTGTGTCACATTAGGCGCTTCGCCGAGAGTTCCTTCAATCTCGTCGTGATCGCGATGGCCAATCAACACCAGAGAATAGCCTTGCTGGGCAAATTTTACGGCCTCAATGTGAACCTTGGTCACGAGTGGGCAAGTAGCGTCAATCACCTTTAGATGCCTTGCCTTACTGCGCTCTCGGACGGCCGGCGAGACGCCATGCGCGGAATAAATCACGCGCTGGCCATCCGGCACATCGTCAATTTCGTGCACAAATATCGCGCCTTTTTCAGCCAACTCATTCACAACAAAGCGATTATGAACAATCTCGCGGCGCACGTAGATCGGAGCGCCGAATGTGTCCAATGCAATCTTCACAATGTCGATTGCGCGCACCACACCTGCGCAGAATCCACGGGGTTTAAGCAGAAGTACGCGCTTCTGGGCCGAAGAATCAGCTGAAGAGCTTACGGGGAGAGGAGTAGAAGCTGCTAGGGTAGTCACACTATAAGTATACCAAGTAGTTAACCATCTTGTGTACAGAAGAATTCAGATTGTGACGTGTCGATTTCAGCACATCACAATGCATAAACTGTGAAAATATGTCACGAGGAGTGTTCAATGCAGACGAATAGGATGGAAGCCTTCAGCGACGGCGTGATTGCTGTCATCATCACCATCATGGTGCTTGAGCTCAGACCTCCGCACGAGAGCTCGGTTGCGGCCATTCTCGCCGTACTTCCCAGTTTTATCGTCTATGGGCTGAGTTTTCTGGTTGTTGCCATCATGTGGGTCAACCATCACCACTTACTGCGTGCGGCAAAACGCGCAGATACGGCTTTGCTTTGGGCCAACAACAACCTGCTTTTCTGGATGAGCCTGATTCCTTTTGTTACAGGTTATCTTGGCGCAAATCACCGTGAGCCACTGTCCGTCGCCTGCTATGGCGGCGTTTTGACGATGACCTCTCTAGGGTTTCTTCTATTGCAATGGACATTGGCAAAACAGAATGGCGATTCAGATGTTGAGATTTTGAAGTTCTGCCGCATCCGCATGAAGGCAACACTGGCCATGCTGATTTACGCTTCATCAATCGGGTTGGCGTATTGGCGTGTAGAGATTTCTTACGCCATCTACGTAATCATCCCGGCCATGTACTTTTGGCCGGAGAAGCGTTCAGTCTGAAGCATCAATTTTATTTTTTCACTGACTCTGCATCAAGTTTCTTGAGCATCTCGCCAACTTCCGGGTTAGCCATAAAGTTCTTCCAGACCAATCCGGTCCGATAGTTCTCGACCATCACCACGATCGGCGCCTGATTCAATCCCATATAGATCGGCGAAATCCAATTCTCGCTTTCGTTGTAGGCATCGCGCGGTCCATAAATTCCCCACATTGTAGCTCCGAGATCGCGATAGTAATGTTTGAAGGCCGCCATTGATTCCTTCGGCGTGTAAGGGAAGGATGCCAGCGCGCCAGTCGGAGTCAGAGTTCCAAAATCATCCGCTTCGTCCGGCGCATGCGCCACGTATCCATGAGGACCATCGCTCGCCGTCAATCCCCACGCATTGTCGCCGTAGCCCTCAAATTTTTTCGGATTTTCAATGCAATATGCGTGATTGATTTGCGCAATGCTTTTGTTGTTTTCAAAATAAGAGTTCGTAAATCGATCATGCAAACTGTGCGGATCAAAGCCCATGAACGAGTAATGCGTGAAGAAGAGCGGTCCACCATGACCAACACCTACATCGAGCTTGATTCCGTAGTATGTGTTGCCGTTTCCGTAGTGGTCGCCGTCCTTACTGCCGGACCATCCCTCGCGATAGTGTTGTGCCATCTCTTCCTGCGCTGCCCAGCCGGAGTAGTACATACTCGCCGGCACACCGTGCGTTGGCGATGAGATGCTGAGCAAATAGGTAATCATCACCTCGTTAAAGCCGATGAGTGGATGATGAATCTGCCAGGCCCACTGCGGTGACCAATGCCAGTAAATAAAATTGCTCGTCGGTGTCTGACGGTACCAATCCCATTCAACTGATTCCCACAGTTTTGTGATGCGCCTGTAGAGCGTCTTCTCGCCGGGCGTTGCACCTTTGAAGTACTGGCGTGCAGCCAGCAATCCCTGCATCAGGAAAGATGTTTCAACCAGGTCGCCGCCATTATCCGTCATGCCAAAGACCGGCATCGTTTTCCCGGTGCTGCCGTTCATGTAATGCGACCAGACGCCGTGATAGCGGTCAGCGTGTTCAAGAAAATCGACAATCTTCGTGAGCCGCTCAACCCCTTGTTCGCGCGTGATGAAGCCACGATCCACGCCAACGGCCAAAGCCATAATCGCAAATCCACTCGCGCCAGTCGCAACAATGCGGTCATCTCCGGGGATATTTTCACGCGCCATTCCGGAGTGCGGATCTGCTGCCTCCCAGTAGTAGTGGAAGCAGGTCTTCTGTAGCATCGTCAGCAATTCGTCGTCGCTGAGATCATGGGTTGTCGCGCTGGCCACATCAGAGAAAGCAGACGGCTTGAAACTCCAATCCTCTGCAGCAATTTTGTATTGCGCGTGAACATTTGCCTTGCCTAGGAAATCTTCGTAGCGATTGATTCCGGGCGCCTGTATTCCAACCGGAGCGAACTCTCCACCATCCAGTGCGCGATAAATAACAGTGTGAACTGAAGAAGATTGTTTCTCCGCTGCCCATTCAAGCTCAACGTGGCGATCGTACCCCGTTGCGCTGAGATGAGTTGGCGGCGCGAGCGTTGCAGCAATAGTCTCATCATCAACGCGAACTTCATCGACAATCATCGTGTGGCGCACATTATCCGCGCGCCCCTGGTGGAAGACCACACTCACAAGATATGCAGGATTAAATTCGTAGATAGATGCGCCATGACAATCGGCCAATGGAATACGCACCTCGATCCATCGCCCTGCTGCCACATCACCTGTATATTTGCCCAGCTCAATGGGCTCACTGAAGCTTGCTGGGAATTCTGCGACCTGCAACCCTTCGCGCCTATTCGAGAGCACAATCTTAGGCATATCGGCCGCGGCGATTGCTTCCGGAGCATAGATCCAGAAGAAAAGATATTTTCCATCCAATCCGGGCTTCCGGTTGCGAATCGTGGTGCTCTGAATCTGCGCCGTCCATCCACCATCGGCCGCGGATTGCCACTGAATGCGAATTGCATTCGGCGGTGTGAGAAAAATCTTCGTCTCTACCGGCAACCTGTTTTTGTTTTTCAGTTCCAGATAGCTTGTCCCGTTAGCAGTGCCACGGCTATAGTAATCACTGTCTGAGGTCAGACTGTTATCGAAAATCACGTGGCGGTAGTATTCAGAAGTGGCCTGCGCCGAAAGTGCGAGTGGAAAGTTCAGAATCGCAAACGCGCAAAGCGAAATAGAACAAAGAAATTTTGTTGAAAATTGTAATTTCAAGGAGTTGCCTCCGATCAGCACTTTAATCTTAATTGCTTTGGGCAATCATCTGCGCAGCGTGCTGAAGACTGGTATCAGTAACTGTTGCGCCGCTGAGCATTCGGGCAATTTCGTGAGTTCGCGCGCGTTGGTCGAGGAGTCGGATGCGCGTTTTCGTTCTGCCCGCTTCCTCGCGCTTCTCAATCAAAAAATGTTGGTCGGCGAATGACGCAATCTGCGGCAGGTGGGTAACGCAGATGACC
>DAHXOQ010000095.1 GCA_027364815.1 Acidobacteriaceae bacterium
ATATTGAACCGGGATGATATTCAGCTCTCCGTTGCGGCGTTGGATGGAAGGAGCGCATGGATCCATTGTGCAGGAGATGAGGGGAATGATCTGCAAAGTGTTGGTGGAGTGACGGAGAGGCGTGGCGGATAAATTCAATGCCCTCAAGCAAAAGGTGATTCATATTTAGAGCTGAGAATTCTTTTCAGATACTCTGCACAGGAATCATCGTCAGATCATCCACCAAACCAACTTCCTTCTGCACAAACGGCTCTCCATATTTCACGCCCGCAAGCTGTCCATAATGGCGCGCCTCGGCAAAAGTCCGCTCGCGGATCTCCTCTTCAGGCACAAACAATCCGCTCCCGGTCTTCTGATTCGCGTACTGCGATTTGTAAGCCATCAGCGCAGCGTGGCGCTGCTCAATGTAAGGAGTAATGTCGACGACAAAGCCCGGTCTGACATCGGCATAAAGGCTTGCATAAATAATTTTGTATGGCCGATACGGAGCCAGATCACTGAGCCCGACCCACAGCGGAGAATCCAACTTGGTGAGTCCGGCAAGGAAAGATGCCTCATACCCCAAGGTCGCCACCATCGCATGGTCGGGATGCCTGGCCTGCCAATAGGGCAGGATCACCACGCGCGGACGCAAAGTGCGCAGAACCCGCACTATCTTGATTCGATTTTCCAGTGTGTTTACAATCGCGCCATCGGTCAGATCCAGCGCCTCGCGCCAGCCAACTCCCAGCAACTTTGCTGCCTGCGTCGCTTCGGCTTCGCGTTCCTCAGCAGTTCCACGCGTTCCAGCTTCGCCGCGCGTCAAGTCGAGAATCGCAGTTCTCAGACCTCGCGCACCCATGCGCAAAAGCGTTCCCCCGCATGTCTGTTCCACATCATCCCGATGAGCAGCAATTGCGAGCACATCGGCGATAAAAGGATCGTCCATAGCGGGGTTCCTGTACTAGTAAACTGTGTTATCGCCATCCGTGACAGCGTCCATGTAGGCCACATCCATCGCTGTACCCTGCACGGTCACGTACTGATTATCTTTGGCTGTTCCATCTACCGTTGAGTAAATGTAAACCTGCCCGCCCTGCGCCACATAAATCTTGTGCAGGTTGGTCACCGCCGCAATTCCCGTCAGATCGCCAATGTATGACTCAAGCATTGTGACCGATTGCGTAGCGGTGTTGTACATCGTCAGGCAACCAAAGGGCAGTCCGTATTCTGCGCGCGGGCCGTTGGTGCACTTGGTCATGCCCACCCAGAGAGTATTGTCGTCAGCCAGAATGATGCGGCTCGGTCCCATGGGGACGCCATCGCTGATCGAAACTGCAGAACTCGCTGTATTGTTCGTCAGGTTGACCGTCGTAAGCATCCCAGTAAAGAGCCCACTCGATGGATTCCCTGCACCGGAGCAAACCGGCAAATTGTTCACCAGGTTGACACCAGCAAGACACTGCCCCACGACATACATCGTGGTGCTGTCTACCAGAGCATTGCTTGCGCCGCCGGGAATGGGAACCGTAAGCGATGCCAGGCTTGCAGTAGTCGGCAACAATCCTGATGCCTGGCCATTGAGGAAGATCATCGGGGCGACTGGAACCGGCGTATAAGCAGACTTGGTACCGCCGCACTCGGGGCCGCAACTCAGAATGTAAGCCGTCGAACCGTCCGCTGAGAAAACTGCTTTGGTCGGACGGTCAAAAGTCAGTGGCGCGCCATAGTACGTACCTGTCGCATCGATTGCATCCGGGCTCTGTGCCTGGAAGAGGCAGAATCCAGGAGCGTTTTGCGGTTCGCAATCGACAGCAGCTTTTGGCCAGAACGAAGGCCCGCCGGCATACTTTGACGTTTGCTCACCCGTGAGCTTCATCGGGTAATACACATAATTAGAGTTCTGCACAAAAGCCAGCGCTACGGTTCCGCCGGCATTCACGCTGACGCGATAGACACCCGGCAAGCTGAGTGAGTACCCCGCGCCGACATTGCGATCAGCCACGCTGAGCACGTGAGAATTCTGACTTGCCGCAAATGCAAACGACTGGTTGCGTGTCAGGAATACACTTTGCGAAAAGCCATTCAATCCGCCGACTGTTCCGGTAGTCTTTTCTGCCGCGTAGTTGATAATCGACAAGCTGCCATCTCCAGAGCCATAGACAACACCCATTTGCTCTTCAGGCATATTCTGAATTGATACCGGCAAATTCCCCGTATATCCACCAATGGAGAAAAACGGAATTTTGTAGTCGTAACTGGAACGAATGTCGTAGAAGGAATCGACAAACTGGAGTGCCCCGCGCGTAAATGCGCTGGGGTTCTGGATGGCAATCAGCACACGACTCGTAAGCCTGCTCGGCGGCAATACGCGGCCGGCAAAGTAAAAAGTCTGTCCACATCCAGCCAAGACTCCAGCCACAAGCAGCGCAGCGGCTGCGCTCAATATCAAACTACGCTTCTTCAAAATCTTATACCTCGACGGAATGCGCGAAAATCAGCGCTAAATCTGCGTAAGTGCCGAAATCTCGGCACCGATTGCGGCATGAATGAAAGTTTGCCGGTAAGCTTCTGTTGAGCGAAAAGCACGGCGCCAGCAAACCCGCCCACAATCACTCCCAGACTACCGAAGTATAACAAAGAGGACCCTCTATGAGCACTGCACTCACCACCACCATCAGCATGACACGATACAAGCGGCTGAAAATGCTCTAACATAGCTTCAGCATGAGCAAGTTTCTTGAATCCCTCACTTCTCGACCCATCCTCGCCGACGGCGCCATGGGCACCGTCCTCTATGCCCGTGGTGTCTTCATCAATCGTTGCTACGACGAACTCAATCTCTCCGACCCCGCCATGATCCTCTCTATTCACGAGGATTACCTTCAGGCCGGAGCCGAGATTCTTGAAACCAACACATTCGGCGCCAATCGTTTTCGCCTCGCCCGCCACGGACTGGCTGACAAAGTCGCCGCCATCAACAAGGCCGGTGTCAGAATCGCACGCGAAGCTGTCGCCCATCTCCTCGAGAAGCAAGCGATGGACGCCTGGGTCGCCGGCTCCATCGGTCCTCTTGGCGTGCGCCTTGAACCCCTGGGCAAAACCGGACTCGACGAAGCCCGCGAAGCTTTTGCCGAGCAGATCAAGGCCCTTGCCGAAGCAGGAGCTGATCTCCTCATCATCGAGACCATGCCCGCACTCAACGAAGCTCAGCAAGCTCTCATTGCCGCTCGTGAGCATGCGCCTGATCTTCCCGTCATCGTCATGGTCACCGTGGACGACGAAGGCAACTGTCTTGACGGCGCACCGCCCGAGCAAGCCGCCGCACTGCGCACCACCTGGGGCGCTGACGTCATCGGGATCAACTGCTCCTCCGGCCCATCCACCGTTCTCACCGCCATTGAGGCCATGCGCGCAGCCACGCATCTTCCCCTTGCCGCCATGCCCAATGCCGGAATGCCGCGCGCTGTTGAAGGCCGCAACATCTATCTTTGCTCTCCCGAGTACATGGCCAGCTTCGCCCGCAAAGCCCTCAAAGCCGGCGTGCAAATCGTCGGCGGATGTTGCGGAACCACCCCCAATCACATCCGAGCCATGAACTCGACCCTGCGCGCGCTCGATGCGCAAACCCGCGTCACCACTACCGACGTTCAACCAGCGCTCAGCACCGAGACTCC
Organism: Acidobacteriaceae bacterium; assembly: GCA_027364815.1. Lineage (GTDB taxonomy): Bacteria > Acidobacteriota > Terriglobia > Terriglobales > Acidobacteriaceae > CAIMNN01. Next base: position 3,657 of record DAHXOQ010000095.1, read on the forward strand.
GCCCGCGCCGCTTGCCGACCGTTCCAAAATCGGCAGCCTCATTGCCAATGGCGAGTTCGTCACACTGGTTGAAATCGTTCCCCCGCGCGGCATTGATTGCTCCAAAGAAATTGAAGGTGCGCGCCTGCTCGCCAAATACGGCGTCCACGCCATCAACGTCCCTGATTCCCCGCGTGCCAGCGCCCGCATGAGCGCGCAAAGCCTCTGCATTCAAATCCAGCAACTCACCGGCATTGAAACCGTTCTCCATTACACCTGCCGCGATCGCAATGTTCTCAGCATCCAGTCCGATCTCCTGGGGGCCTCGTCGCTCGGTCTGCGCAACATTCTCTGCCTCACCGGCGACCCGCCGAAGCTTGGAAATTATCCCGATGCCACCGCTGTCTTTGACGTGGACGCCATCGGCTTGGTCAACATCGTGCACCGCCTCAACTACGGCCTCGACATCGGCGCGAATTCGATAGGCGCATCCACCAACTTCACCATCTGCGTCGCCGCCAACCCCGGCGTGCCCGACATCGAGCACGAGATTCGCCGCTTCGCATGGAAAGTTGAAGCCGGCGCAGAGTACGCCATCACCCAGCCCGTCTTCGATCTCACGCTACTCGAAACATTCTTGAAACGCATCGAGAGCTTCCGCATCCCCGTCATCGCCGGCATCTGGCCGCTCACCAGCCTGCGCAACGCCGAGTTCATGAAGAACGACCTCCGCGTCTCCATGCCCGAGGAAATCATGCTGCGCATGGCCCAATGCATTACCCCTGAAACCGCGCGCGCTGAAGGTATCCTCATCGCCCGCGAAATGCTCAAAGCCGTCCGCCCCCTCGTTCAAGGCGTGCAAGTCAGCGCACCTTTCGGGCGCTACTCCGCCGCCGCCGACGTCCTCGCCGACGTGTTATAAAAGCAGCTAGAAGCTCAAGAGGGTTTTTAAAATGCCAAGCATTGAAGACTCGCTCAAGAAACTCGAAATCATCGTGGAGCAAATGGAAAAAGGCGACCTCTCCCTTGAAGACTCCCTCAAACTCTTCGAAGAGGGCGTCGGCCTCTCTTCCGTCTGCAAGGAGCTGCTCGACTCCGCCGAAGACAAAGTCCAGCAACTCATCAAGCAGCGCGACGGCACCCTGAAACCCGAAGCCTTCCCCACTGAACGATAATGACAGCGTTTAGTCAATGGGGCTTGTTTGCAAATCTAAATTACGAATAGCTGCAAGTTCTTCCAATGCCACTACTGGCTAGGCGCTATCGACTTGACGCATTTCAGCTAGTCCCGGTTCCCTTTTCTTTTAGTCAACCTCGCCAGCATCGCCAACTCCCGCAAATGCTGCTGCAGAGGCTTCGCCGGAGTTCCCCAAAAAACCGTCCCCGGCCTGTGTCCTTCATTCGGCAGCGTCTTCCCGCTCAACACACCCGCCTGACCGCCCAGAATCACACCCTCGCCAATCGTCACGTGATCGCCAAGCCCCACTTGCCCCGCAATCACGGCGCCCCTGCCCACTGTGCACGAGCCTGAAATGCCAGTCAACGCAACGATGATCACATCTTCGCCGATCTTGCAGTTGTGCCCGATGTGCACCAGGTTATCTATCTTCGTTCCTCGTCCAATGCGCGTCTCACCCAGCGCCCCGCGGTCAATCGTGGAGTTCGCGCCAATCTCCACATCATCTTCTATCACTAAAATTCCCTGCTGCGGAAACTGCGTGTACGCGCCCGTTGCCGCATCGCGCACATAACCAAATCCATCTGCCCCCAGCACCACGCCAGAGTGCACCACCACGCTATTCCCAAGCGTCGAATCCGCATAGATCACCACCCGAGGATAGATTCTGCACGCCATGCCAATCTTCACGTCCGCACCGATGATTGAACCTGCTTCAATCGTTGAAAAATCCTCCACCTGCACACGGTCGCCAATCACAACTTCAGCGCCAATGACAACTCCCGCGCCCAACTGCACATCCTCGCCCAGCACCGCTGTCGGATGCACTTTCGTTGCAAAATCGCGCCTTTCAGGCACCTCGTGAAGGATCATATGCGCGGCCTGCGCAAACCACAACCGGGGATTCTTCGCCTGCACCACGGACTTCTCCGCCGTCTCCATTGCTTCGAACTTGTTCAGTACAACCGCGCCGGCCTTGCTCTCTACCGCAGCCTTCACCTGAGCTTCATTCTCCGCAAATACCAGCTTGCGCACACCTGCATATTCAATCGCAGCCACGCCAGTGACTTCAACTTCGCCACTCCCCGCTACCAACTCGCCGCCCAGCCGTTTAATCAATTCAGAAATCTTCATTCTTTCCTCGCAAAAATCAATAAATCTTCCCGTCACCCGGCGGTCTCGTCTTCCACCTGCGATGAATCCACAACCACTGCTCCGGATACCTTCTCACCCAACTCTCAATCGCCTGCGTACATGCCTCCGTCGCAGCCACAATATCCGCATCCGCATTCCCGCTCCGCGTAAAAATAATCTCCTCGCCGAAGTGCAGCACATATTTCTTCTCGTTCTTCTCCCACACCATGAACCCTGGCAGCACAGCAGCACCCGTCTTCAACGCCACTCGCGCCAGCCCTGAAGCCGTGCATGCCTCCACGCCAAAAAACTTTACAAACACACCCTGCGGCGGAGTCATATTTGTATCCATCAAAATTCCCACCGCGTCGCCGGCCCGCATCGCCGAGAGCAACCCCCGCGCAAAATCATCCTTATGCAGAACGCGGTTCCCATGCAGACAACGAATCCCATTCACGAATCGATCCAGCGGCTGATTATCCAACCGCCGAATCACCATGCTCATCGGATAACCCATTAGCGAATGATAAAAACTCGACAGCTCCCACGCACCCAAATGTCCTGTGACAATGAATACTCCCTTACCACGCGCCTTCGCCCTCAGGTAATTCTCCAACCCCTCTGTCCGTATCCACCCGCGCGTATTCTCCGCCGTATACCGCGGCATCCTGCAAAACTCCACCAACTGCCAACCCAGCGATCTGTAAACTCCGCGCAAAATCCTCTCGCGCGCATCAGGATCAAGCTGAGGAAACGCCAGCTCCAGATTCCTGCATCCCACCCGCCGCAATCGCCCATGCAAGCGGTAAACCAGGCTCGCCAGCCCTGCAGCAAAAAAACGCGCAATCCGGCGCGGCAGGCGACCCAACACCTGAGCCACAACCCACACCAGCCAAAACTGTAACAGTTCAATCATGCGCAGCTACAAGTGTAAACATCTCAGCCATCGCAGCACACTCTCACACCCATCAATCGCTCCGCTGTGGCGCAAAAAAAGCAGCCCGCGAAGTACGGGCTGCTTTTCAAATTTTATTTCCATGAAAATTACTTGTCGTGTTTGGCCAGCACGAAATAATGCGCCACCGTGCGCACAAAACTCTTTGCTCCTTCAGGCACGGCAACGTTCCCTTGCAGAACCTGTTTGAAGTCCTGCGGCTGGCCGTAGTAAACCTCAGTGTCCTCGGCGTTCTGGCTCACACTCGTTCCATCCAGATCAATGCCTGCAAACAATCCCTTGCTGCGCGAGTAGGTCAGCAGCTCGGCATTCATCTTCCAATCCGTGGCTGCCTGCGTATTGCGTCCCACAGGCCCAGCCGAAGCAGCTGCATCGCCGCCAATCTTGAACTTGCTCTTGAGCAGATCCTGGAAGCCATTCTCATTCACGGCGATCAGCACCAGGTCTGTTGACTGCCCGCCAATCTGAAACCCAAAGGACCCACCCGCAAGGCGAATAAATACCGGCGCGCTCCACCCATGCCCGGTACGGCAAGTGACCACACCTTGCCCGTACTGCCCACCGAAGACAAATGCTCCTTTGAGCATTCCCGGCACGACGCCTACGCAAGTCGCTTTCTCAAGAATGTTCGATGGGATGCTTCTATCCGATGCAGCCATGATCTGGTCCATAATGCGCTTCGACGCATCCAGACGGCCTTGCAATTCTTCTTTCTTCGATGCAGCAAAACAGATGCTTGGCAAAAGCGCTGCCACGCACACAAACACAATCAATTTTTTCATTTTCATCAGTTTCATTAGGGTGTCCTTTTCTGCTCCCCACCGTGGGGTCCCGTGATGAGAGCCATTCATCTGCAAGACTACTTCAGCAAGCGATTGGTAAGCAAAATCAAAAGGTTGAATCGCTAAAATGAATCTTTATGGTTGATAAATTTTCCGCTGGTAATCACTCCATACACTTGCGGCAAAAAAATAAAGCGAGCAAAATGAGACAGTATTTTGGAATTGAAATGAAGAATTATTTCGCATCCTTTTCTACTTGTTTCAGGTTTTTTTATAAATTGTAAAAAATAGGGGTTACCAGGAATCATGTAAAACATGTTCCCTGGGAACCCCTTTCCCCAGATCTGCGTTGTTTCTGTACATAACTCTCGCAGGGCAAAATGTAACTGGCTAGATTACAGAAGATGTTTAACCTTAAGTAACTATAGAATGTTATAACTTAGTAACCTATTGTATATTTGGTTAACTATATGATTAAATAATACTTGCACCAATGTTTTATCCCTCAATCTAATTAATCCCTAAAGGTCCAATTAAACCCTGAATGTCAATCCGTATTTCCATGTTTCAATGCCCAAATTGAGAGTTCAATTCTGTTATTAACTCCAACCTTCCGCATCAGGTGCCCCAGGTGCGCTTTCACTGTTCTCTCTTCAATTCCAAGTTGCGCCGCAATCTCACGGTTCGACTGTGCCTGCAAGATCAATTTCACCACCTGGTTTTCGCGGGCAGTCACCCGTCTTTGAGCCGCATGTGCAGCCGGCTTTCCGTTGGCTCCATCTTTCATTAGACGGTCAATTGCCTTGGAAAGAACTATCCTGCGCGCCCAGATCGTTCCCTCTGCGACTTCCTGCAAAGCCTTGCTTACTGTGAGTGGAGTTGCATTCAATTCTAAATAAGCACGTGCTCCGGCTTGAATCGCGTCAATCACAAGTTCGTCGTCCTCGTCACCCATAACGATCTGGTGCAGATCAGGCCTGACTGAGTGAATGCGACGTATAACTTCAACACTATGAGGATTTATCCCCGTACCCAAATCCACAAAGATGAATTGAAGCGATAGGTCCGAAATAAGTGACGAGTAATCCCCTTGAACAGTCTCCATATGCGGCACTGCGGAACAGATCACGCTCAAACCCGCCAACCGCATCGGGTCATGCACCATTAGTCCAACACGAATTTTCGTACGGCTCTTCATCTTGCGGCTCTTCCCAGATTTTGGTCTATCAGCGCAGTGCTGAATGAGACTGTGCTGCAATGCACAGCCCGCCTTGCCCAGCACAAGCAACTGTGTCACTGTCGCTGATAGGGCATAAAGCAACGAAATTCCGGGAAAGATGAAGCAATGGACTACGAATGATTACAGCTTGGGCAATACAATGCCCTGCTGATTCTGGTATTTGCCCTTGCGGTCTGCATAGCTGACTTCGCAGGGCTCATTCCCTTTAAAAAACAAAATCTGGCACAACCCTTCGTTGGCATAAACCTTTGCGGGCAACGGGGTTGTGTTTGAAATCTCCAGCGTCACATACCCTTCCCACTCGGGCTCAAACGGTGTTACGTTCACAATAATTCCGCAACGCGCATATGTCGACTTGCCCACACAAATTGTCAACACATCCCGCGGAATCCTGAAGTACTCAATCGACCGCGCCAGTGCAAATGAATTCGGCGGAACAATGACAGACTCCGATTGCACACTGACAAACGAACGCTCGTCAAAATTCTTCGGATCGATAATCGCGCTGTTCACGTTCGTAAAAATCTTGAATTCGTCGCTCACGCGCAGATCGTATCCATAAGAAGAAAGCCCGTACGAAATCACGCCATCCTTGACCTGCTTCTCGCTGAAAGGTTCAATCATTTTGTGCTTTGTAGCGTACTCGCGAATCCAGCGGTCACTCAGAATCT
>DAHXOQ010000096.1 GCA_027364815.1 Acidobacteriaceae bacterium
CTTCGGAACAGGCGCCGTCAAAGTCACACCCGCGCACGATCCCAACGATTACGCGCTTGGCCTGCGCCCTCATCTTGAAAACATCAACATCATGGCCGACAAGGGCCAGATCAACGCTGCCGGCGGAGTTTACGCCGGGCTTGATCGCTACGTAGCGCGCAAAAAAATCGTTGCTGATCTTGAAGCAGCCGGGCTTCTCGTCGGCATCAAGGATCACACCAACAACGTCGGCCACTGCGACCGCTGCAAGACCACCGTTGAGCCGCGCCTTTCAACGCAATGGTTCATTGCCGTCAACAAGAAAGTGAATCTGAATGGTGTGGAATCTTCCATCGCAGGACGCGCCATTGAAGTTGTAAACCAGGAAAAAATTCGCTTCACGCCCGATCAGTACAAAAAAACTTACCTCAGTTGGATGGAGAATATCCACGATTGGTGCATCAGCCGCCAACTCTGGTGGGGTCATCGCATCCCCGCGTGGCATTGCGCTGATTGCCGCAAGATCACCGTCGCAAAAGAAACACCAGCCGCAGGTTCGCATTGCGCGTCGAAAAAAATCTCTCAAGAGACCGACGTACTGGACACATGGTTTTCGTCGGGCTTGTTGCCCGTCTCCGTTTTCGGCTGGCCTGGCTTCGATGGCAAACCAGGCTCAGGGCTCACTCGCGCTGACTTTGATACTTTCTATCCAACCGGCGTACTCGTCACTGGTTTTGACATTTTGTTTTTCTGGGTCGCGCGCATGGTCATGCTCGGCTGCTGGTTCTCGGCCGACGTTCCGATGCCCGATGGCTCTCCGCGTCCGCTCTCGGAAACAGTTCCCTTCCGCGAGGTTTATATTCACGCGCTTGTCCGCGATGCGAATCGCGAAAAGATGTCCAAGACCAAGGGCAACGTCATTGATCCGATCGAGATCGTCGAAAAATTCGGCACCGATGCGGTGCGTTTCACGCTCGCCTCCATGGCCTCGCCCGGAACCGCCATCGCCTTCAACGTTTCGCGCACCGAGGGCTATCGCGCCTTCGCCAACAAAATCTGGAACTCCGCACGCTTCGTTTTCATGAACGTAGACCGCGCCGCAGAAATAGGCATCAATGTAGATCCGAGTGCGCTCGGAGGAATGCCGACAGCATCTCCTACAGATCCGCTCGAAGCCCGTTGGATCGTCGCCGAGTTCCACGCAGTCGCCGCATCCGTCAACGAGTCACTGAAAAATTATCGTTATGACGACGCAGCCAACGCCATCTACCAATTCTTCTGGCATGAGTTCTGCGATTGGTACCTGGAGATCGTAAAACTCCGCCTCGACTTCAGCGAAACCGCCGACAAAGCCGCGACCAAGTCCGCGCTCACAACGCTGCTTTCAGTCTTCGAAGCTTCACTGCGACTTCTCTCGCCCTTCATGCCCTTCATCACCGAAGAGATCTGGCATGCAATCTACGATGGCAATCCGCCGGCAAAATCCATCGCATTGACGCAGTACCCCGGCGATGACGAGAAAGTATCTTCCTCACTCGCTTCCTCCATGATCGAGATGCAGGAGATTCAGCGCATTATCACCACTCTGCGCGCGCTGCGCAAAGATTGCGGTGTGCCTGAAGGCGAAAGCGTCTCTGCAAAAATCTACTCCAACGTCCAACGCGGCCTGCGCGCCGTCGGATTTGTTCCGCAACATCAGGAACTCATCGGCAGACTCGCGCGTGTCACCGAGTTGCTCGTCGTGACCGAACCCTTCAAGGGCGAAGTGACAAAATCCGAACCCGACTTCGACGTTTCCATTCACTACGAACGCACCATCGACGTACCCGCCGAGCGTGAACGCCTGGGCAAGGAAATTCTCAAACTCGAGAAAGGTCTTGATGCCGCAGCACGTCAGTTGGGTAATGATGGCTTCCTGGCCAAAGCGCCTGCGCATGTTGTTGAAGGCCTCAAGAAGCAGCAAGCCGAAACGCAACTCCTGCTCGACAAGGCAAAGGCCGCGCTAGCTTCCCTGCCCCAGGAATAACATTGCCGATTGTTTGTTAGTAACTGAGAGCTGACAATTTAAAACTGACAACTGAGAACAGAGAACTGTAAAATATCTGTAAGGTACCACCGATGGAATGGAAGAACACACGCATTGACGCGCTTCTGGAACAGGCCCTGCTGGAGGATCACGCGCCGGATGATACAACCACGCATCTGACCATCCCTGAAGATCTGCAGGCCACCGCGCAAATCATCGCGCGGCAGGATCTGGTCGTCTGCGGGCTCGGAGCCGTCACGCGCATTCTCCAACTCTTCTGCAATCTCGATTCACACACCGGATCCAATTCGCGTTTTGAAGTCGTCAGCCACCCTGAAATCTTCGATGGAGTCCGCGTCAAAAAGGGCCAGGTCCTCGCTGTCATACGCCACAACGCGCGCGTGTTGCTCAGTTGTGAGCGCGTGATTCTCAATTTCATGCAGCACCTCAGCGGCATCGCCACACTTACACGCAAGTACGTTGACGCAATCAAGGGAACTTCAGCGCACGTTCTGGACACGCGCAAAACTATCCCGGGTTTGCGCCACCTTGAAAAGTACGCGGTCCTCTGCGGTGGTGGAACTAATCATCGCCTCGACCTCTCCTCCGCCATTCTCATCAAGAACAACCACATCTCACTCGGCGGCGGAATTCAGGCCGTGCTCACGCGCACCCTTGAAAATCGCAAACAAGGCCAGCGTGTTCAGGTTGAGGTCCGCACCCCGGCCGAACTTGACGAAGCGATTCTCTATGGCGCTGAAGCCGTCCTCCTCGATAATATGACTCCCGCTGAAGTGAAGCGTTCAGTCGAACGTGTGCGCATGGAAAAGCGCTGGATTCCCACCGAAGCTTCTGGCGGCATTGTTCTTGACAACATTCGTTCCTACGCAGAGACCGGCGTCGAGTTCATCAGCGTCGGCGCACTCACCCACTCCGCCAAAGCCGCAGATATCTCCATGCGCATCTCGGCTGAGTGAGGCAAACAATCGCGTGTACATTCTTGCAGAAATTGAAGCTGCACTCCACCCCCACGGCTTCTCAGGCGGGCTGCATTATCAATCTGTAACCGGCTCTACGAATACAGACGCGCGCGAAGCCGCACTCGCCGGGGCGCCACACGGCAGCATCTGGCTCGCCGATGCGCAAACCTCAGGTCGAGGACGCGCGGATCATCGCTGGGAATCGGAGTCGGGCAAGGGGCTTTATCTCAGCATTCTTCTCCGCCCCAAACTAGCCGCACAATACCTGCAATGGCTTCCCCTCGCAACAGGTCTCGCTGCCGCGCGAGCCACACATGCTTGTACCGGACTCACCGTCGATATACGCTGGCCGAATGATCTGCTCATCGGCCCGCGCAAACTCGGCGGCATTCTGGTCGAATCCAAGCTTACGTCTAATACTGATCCGCCCTCTGCCGAGTTCGTCATTGTCGGCATAGGAATCAACGTTTATCAGCTGGTTCTGCCGCTGGAACTGGATGCAACCTCAATCGCGCTGGAACTCGAACGAAACTCTCAGCGTAATCAAACACCTCCAAAACATCCGTCCCAACGTCAGCAACTTCTTCTGGCACTTTTGAAAACTTTTCCTGAAGAATATCTCTCCCTCCATACGGTGGAAGGCCGTCATGCACTCCCCGTGCGACTGTTGCAAACCTCATCATGGCTGACTGGCCGCTCTGTCCGGGTTCACGGTCCACAGGCTTGTACTGGAGTAACAGCGGGGCTGGACGCAAATGGAATGTTGCTGGTTGAAACTGAAACCGGAATTCAAACCATCACCACCGGCGGAATCCGCGCGCTCGCCTCTGCCCACCAACGCACATATTGAACCCCCGCGCTCAAACTCGTATAGTCGAAGAAGGGTTTGAAAGAAGATTTTCTTTCTCCCATATTGCACACACTCAGAATCACTGCTCCAGATAAAGGTTCCCATGCTCCTTGCGCTAGACGTTGGCAACACAAATACCGTCCTCGGGCTTTACAACATTGACGCGGAGAATGCTCCGCTCGTCGCCAACTGGCGCGTCACCACGCACCTCACGCAAACCGTCGACGAGTACGGCATGCTCTTCCTCAATCTCTTCCGAATGAACTCGCTCGACGCCGGCACCGTCAGCCACATCATCATCTCTTCTGTCGTTCCGCCGCTTGAGACCACTCTGCGTCGCGTCTGCGAAAAATACTTTAACAAGCAACCAACCTTCCTCGGCCCCGGAGTCAAATCGGGAATGCCTATCCTCGTCGAGAATCCAGCCGAGCTTGGCGCTGACCGCCTGGCCGACTGCGTTGCCGCATTTGAGCGCTACGGTGGCCCCACCATCGTCGTCGACTTTGGCACTGCCACAAAATTCGAGGCCATCTCCGAACGTGGTGAGTATCTCGGCGGTGCCATTGCACCCGGACTCGGCATCAGTGCCGACGCGCTCTTCAACCGCGCCGCGAAATTATTCCGCATTGACATCAAGCGTCCACCCAAGGTCATCGGCACCAACACTATCAGTCACCTGCAGAGCGGTCTCTACTTCGGCTACATCGGACTCGTTGATGGCATCCTCGAACGCATGATCGCCGAGCTCGGCACTCCGAAGGCCGTCGTCGCAACCGGCGGGCTGGCGCGCATGATCGCCGAAGATTCGCGCTTCATCACCACGATTGACGACATGCTCACCCTCGATGGTCTTCGCATCATCTTCGAGCGCAACCGCAACGCGCGTACACGCAGTAACGCGCACTGAGCACTACTGTGAACGAGACCCTCAACTACTTCAACTATTTCAGCGAGATCGAGCAGCGCTTCGGGCAACGTCGCGGTTCGCTGCTGCTGCTTTCAACACTCGATTGGGCGCTGATTGAAACCTGGCGCGAGGCCGACATTCCGCTGGAGGCGGTGCTGCGCGGCATTGATTCCGCCTTCGACAAATACGAAGCGCGCAAGAAGCGCGCCTCCATGCGCCGCATCAACGGACTCGCCTGGTGCGCGCAGGCAGTCCTCGATGCTGCAGAAGAACTTCGCGAGGCTTCTATTGGCGTAAACGCCGAATCCAGGCACGCGAGTGCAATCTCCGGTTTCGAACTCGGTCGCATCATCGCGCATCTTGAATCAAATGCCAAAGCGCTTCACGCCTCCTCAATCGCTTCCGCTGCCTGCTCCGAGATCGCCGCACATCTGCGCACTCAACTCGACATTCTTCGCACTCAATCAGCCGCGCAATCCACACAAGATCTCAATGTTGAAAATCTCGAGCGAACATTGGTAGTACTCGAAGAAAAACTTTTCGCCGCGCTCAGCACAGCAGCCTCCGTTGAGCAACTCGTCACAATCAAAGAGCACGTCGCGCGCGAACTTGCGCCTTACCGCACCCGCATGAGCGTTGATCAACTCCGCCAGGTAGAAAAGCAATTCCTTCACAAACGCTTGCTTGAAGAAGCCCAGCTCGAGCGGCTCAGCCTCTTCTATATGAAACACGAATAACAAACGCGGAGAGCATGAAAAAGCAAAACCGACGCACGAAGATAACAACCCGGAGACCATCTGCCGAAAGATCTGAGCGCAGCCCGTCGGAGCCGATCCTCATGGAAATTGAAAAGCCGCTCTACGGCGGAGCATTTCTTTCGCGCGTCGATGGCAAGGCGCACTTCACGCCGCTCACACTGCCCGGCGAACAAATTCGCGCCCGCATCGTCGAGAACAAATCGAGTTTCGCGCTCTGCGAGATTGAAGAACTCGTGCGTCCCTCTCCAGTACGCATCGCACCTCTTTGCCAGCACTTTGGCAACTGCGGCGGCTGCTCCTATCAGCACACCGATGCCGCCACGCAGATTCCACTCAAGATAGGAATCCTCGCTGAAACTCTCACTCGCGCCGGAGTCGCACCGCCCGAAGAGATCGACGTTCTCGTCAGCGAGCCGTGGGAGTATCGCAATCGCATTCGTCTTGCCCTGGACACATTCGGCCGCTTTGGCTACCGCGCGCGCCGTTCGCGTCAAATCATTCCCATCGCCGAGTGCCCCATCGCCGCGCCGCTACTCATCAAAGCGGCCAAAGCCGCTGAAGTCGCACTGCGCACACTTCCATCCATTGGACTCGTCGAAATCGAGCTCTTCACCAACGCGGATTCAAGCGAACTCCTCGCCACTCTCTTCGCGCGTTCCCCGCAATACGATTGGGCAAAGCAATTCGCTGAAAAGATGCCCGGGCTTACCGGCCTTCAAATCCTTCACATTTCCGAAAAGAGCGCGTCGACCGACTCTCGCAATGCACAGAGCGACTCCGACGACGGCTTCAATCTCTACGCTGCAAAGCTTGCTGATCAATGGGGCGCGTCATCGCTGAATTACAACGTTGCGGGTATAGATTACCGCGTCGACATCGGAGCATTTTTCCAGGTGAATCGCTTTCTCGTCGACGCACTGGTTGAGCGCGTTCTCGCCGCCTCAAAGATCGTCAGCAATGCACTCGCATGGGACCTCTACGCTGGAGTCGGCCTCTTCGCGCGCCAGCTCACTTCATGCTTCAAGCAAGTCATTGCCGTGGAATCCGCTCCGCTCTCCAAAGCCTCGCTCGTTGCCAACCTCGCCGGAGACCATGCAACTGCAATCCATGCGCGCACTGAAGATTTTCTTTTCGCAGAATCCCGCAAGCTTCGCTCTACTCAATCCAGCCACTCACCCGACCTCATCGTCCTCGATCCTCCACGTGCCGGTGTTGGGCTTGCATCCATCGACATCCTCAATAAAATTGCATCACCGCGCATCGTCTACGTCTCATGCGACCCCGCCACACTCGCACGAGACCTTAAAGCGCTCACGCAGTACAAACTCGCGTCGCTAACCCTCGCCGATCTCTTCCCGCAGACCTTTCACCTCGAATCCATCGCCATTCTTGACCGGATCTGAAGCAATTTCTACATGAAATCTGCTTTATGTGATTCACTCCCGCGCAATTTTTTCCCAAATGAGTTAGCCTGATCAGCAGAGAAAATCCTCCGGTCAACCTCATGCTGCGAAGCCCGCAAGATTCGGCCCACATCTCGCCTGTAATTTCTGATGAAGGCTTCGCCTTTAATCCACCAAAAATTGCCGGCGTATATGGCGCGCCATTCTTTCATGCTGCGTGGCTCTTCGCGCTCGGCATTCTTCTCGCCAAGTGGCAATGGTTGCGTCCTGGCTGGCTGCTGATCGCAATCGCACTCATCTTCGCGCTCATTGCACTCTCCGTTTTTCGCGCGCCACGCCTCTCACTTCCACTTACCGCTGCTCTAATTCTTCTTCTCGGAGCGTGGTCTGCTGAGCTCGAGCCGCATCCCGCACCTTCCCCTCAACTCGCCGCACTGTCGAACGGACTCCTTCGCGCGACTGAAGGCACCGTCGTCGACGTCGGCCCTTTGCGCGGCGAGAGTGAAGAAAATATCGACGAACCAACTCGCGCATTACAAACACAGCGCATCGATCTTCAGATCTCAACGCTCGAATTCCTAACCGATGATGAAGATAAGCAGACCCCGGTCAATGGCCGCATTCGTATTCAGCTGCAATGGCCCGTGAACGCTTCTCCGCAACTCTTCCACTGCGGCGATCATATCCGTCTGAACACACGCCCTCAACTTCCGCAGGATTTCCGCGACCCGAACGTCTGGAGCCGCACCGACTCACTCCTGGACCAGGGCATCACCGCGACTGCAAGAGAAGACGCGCTCACCGTTGAACGGCTCGGCACTGATTCAAACGTCCACCTTTTTCGTTGCCGGTTCAGCGAGGCGCAACGCGCAGTTGGAGCAAAGCTGCAAACTCTTCCCGCACGCATGAACTCATTACCCGCTCTATTGCGCCTCTCACCCGAAGACACTTCAATGCTCGCAGCTATGGTTGCAGGCGACCGCACTTACCTTACGCGCGCGCTGCGTGTTGGTTTTGAGCGCACTGGTTCCTTTCATATGCTCGTTGTCTCGGGATTTCATCTCGCGGTTTTGGCCGGTCTCATCTTCTGGTTTGCGCGTCGTCTCCATCTTCCGCAGATCCCCGCGACGCTCATCACCATCGCCGCTTCTTTCGCCTACGCACTCTTCACCGGATTTGCAACGCCCGTCGAGCGCTCGCTGTGGATGGTCACCGTCTACCTTATCGGCCGCTTGCTCAATCGACAGCGCGCTCCACTCAACGCAATCGGTTTTGCTGCGTTAGGCTTGCTCGTTCTTAGTCCGCGCACTCTCTATGACGCGAGCCTTCAGATGACTCTCCTCTCTGTCATCTCCATCGCCGGCATCGCTTACCCTCTCATCAAAAACACAATCGAACCTTATCGCACTGCCACACGCGATTTGGATATTCAAGAAATCGATCCGCGGCTTCCCTTCAAGGTCATTGCCTTTCGCATCAAATTGCGCGCCTACACAAGCGATGTAAAGAAACTGCGCGGCCCTCGCTCCATCTTTCTATTTTTCCCCACTTTGCTCAGGGGATTCTTCCGCATCTTTGAACTAATGGTCGTTGCACTCATTGTAGAATGTGCTCTCTCGCTGCCCATGGCCATCTATTTCCACCGCTTCACGCTTTTCGCGCTGCCCACTAATTTGCTTCTCATGCCGTTGCTGATTCTCTTGATTCCAGTGGCCATGCTCCTTCTCTTCACCGTTGCTCTTTACCCGCCCGCAGCAATCATTCCGGCAATGGCCACCGCGCTCATCCTCCACATCGACCTCGCCTTCGTCCATCTCTTCAGCAAATTCAGGCTCGCTGATATGCGCGTGCCCATGCCAAACACGGCACAAATTATTTTCTTTTACATCCTGCTGGCAATTGCGATGTCTCTCGCTGGAGGTAACCGATGGATGCGCCGATTCACATGGGCAACAATGTTTCTCGCGGCCGCCATCGCCATCTTTCCGCGGCCCATCGAGCATCCAAAGAACGCTTTGCTTTTTGCAGTCATCGACGTCGGCCAAGGGGATTCGCTGCTGCTCATTTCGCCTGAAGGTAAGACTCTGCTTATCGATGGCGGAGGTTACGGCGGCGGTCCTCAACAAGCCACGCAGGAATTCGACATCGGAGAAGAGGTTGTCTCCACTACTCTCTGGTCGCGAGGCATTCGCCACCTGGATGCTGTTGCACTCACTCATGCGCACAGCGATCACCTCGGCGGCCTGCCCGCAATATTGCGCAACTTTCAACCTGCTGAACTATGGGTCGGCAACAACCCGCCCATCCCCGCATTCAATGCGCTGCTCGATGAAGCAGCTTCGCTCAACATTCAGGTCCGCTCATTGCGCGCTGGCGATGAGTTTGCCTTTGGCTCACTCGCTATTCACATTTTCGCACCGTTGCCCGACTACAAACCCGGAGTGACGCCCAGCAACAACGACTCGCTCGTCATACAAGCTGCCTTCGGGCAAACCTCTGTCCTGTTGGAAGGCGATGCCGAAGCTCCCATTGAAGATGCCATGCTAGACGAACCCGGCCTCGCGAGCTCGC
>DAHXOQ010000097.1 GCA_027364815.1 Acidobacteriaceae bacterium
AATCCTTACAGTGCTATCGCATCCGGCACCATCAGTCGAATTGACTTGGTCGTCATCGCTGGTCTCCCCCTCTACGGCGACCCCGCACTGCTCAAAAAGCTCACTCCAAACACCGAGCCACTCACCGTCTGCGGCAGCGCAAAGTCGCTTAATCTCGATGCACTTCCGGCTGGTTCCTTCATCGCCGTTCAATCCCGGCTCAGCGCAAAAATGAAAGCCCTCGGCACTGACCTCGCCCCCATCGCAGATTGTGAACCCTGATCCACTCACCAATGCTCTAAAATATTCCTTAGGCTCTGGAGTGAGCGACCCTTGATCGATATTCATCACCATCTGATCTACGACGTCGACGATGGCTCGCCAGATCTTGAAACCTCTTTAGCCATGGCTCACGAAGCCGCCAGTGAAGGCATTACCCACATCGTCTGCACTCCGCACGCCAGTGACAACTACGCCTACAATCTCCCTCTGATCGAAGAGCGCCTCTCCATTCTGCGTGAAAAGCTCTCCGGTGTCGTCCAACTCGGACTCGGCTGCGACTTCCACCTCAATGGCGAAAACATCTCAGACGCGATCGCCAATCCCCTGCGCTACTCCATTAACAACAAGGGCTACCTCCTCGTCGAACTCCCCGATCACGCCATTCCACCACAGTTGAACAACGCCCTTGAGCAACTGCGCATCGCCGGCTATACGCTCATCATCACTCACCCCGAGCGCAACCAGGTACTTCAACGCAAGCCTGAACTTCTCGCGGAATGGATGCGCATGGGCTGTCTTACTCAAGTCACCGCAGCCGCACTCTACGGCCGCTTCGGTAACACCGCGCAGGCCTTCGCCAACGCTCTTCTCGAACGCAATTGGATTCATTTTCTCTCCACCGATGCCCACCACCCCGAGTGGCGTCCGCCGCATCTTCTGAAAGGTTATGAATACGTACTCGAACGCAAGGGTCTGGAAGCTGCCGAGCGACTCTGCACACTGAATCCACGCGCAGCATACGATGGAAAGCCCCTAGCGCCCCAACCTGAGCCACTGGGTCTCTGGGAAAACGAGCCTCTGCATTTCGACGCAAAGCGCTATGCCGCCAAGGCAGAAGCACCCAAATCAAAAAGCAAAAATGCAGGCGAATCAACAAGTTTCTGGAGAAAGTTCTTCAAGAAATAGAGCTTTCGTTTTCTTTAAAATAGCGTTTCTAAATAGCTAAAGTCCCAACCCACCATCCACAACCAGCGTCTGCCCTGTAATAAAATGCGGCCCCGTCGCAAAGAATACCACCGCCGCCGCCACATCTTCTGCTCTTCCGTTCCGCTTCATCGGAGTCATCTCCGCAAAATGTGCCGTAGCCTTCTGATCAAACTCCGGAAACTCAATCCACCCCGGCGCCACGCAATTCACACTGACCTCAGGCGCAAATCCCTTCGCCATCGCCTCGGTCAACTTGTGCAGCGCGGCCTTTGACGCGCAGTAATGCGCATGTGTCGCCCATGCATTGATGCCACCCAGCGATCCAATATTCACAATGCGTCCATTTGCTTTTCGCAGATGAGCAATCGATTCGCGCGCCATCAAAAACGGTCCGCGCGTATTCGTCTCGAAGATCGCATCCCACTGCTCAAGAGTCATCTCAGCCAGATTTGCCTGCTCAAAACGCGCTGCGTTATTCACAAGCAGGTCAAGCCGCCCCATCTGCTCCACTGTCTCTTCAACAGCCGCTCTCACAGCAATTTCAGAACGCACATCTGCTGAAAGAAAGAAGACGCGCCGTCCCAGCTTCGCAACGGAATCAACAATCTCATCTGACTCCACTGAAGGCGCTCTTCCAGTCAGCACCACATCCGCGCCCGACTCAGCCAGCGCCTGCACAATCGCGCGTCCAATCCGGCGCGCTCCGCCACTGACCAGCGCTACTTTACCCAGCATAGATGGCCCCAATGATGGCAACTTACTTTCCATTAGGGTCTCCTTTGCTGATGATTCTACCCTGCTGCGCCCTGCAAAAAAATTACTTGGGCGGCGGCGGTGTATTCGCCGGCGGTGCTGTTTTCGGCTGTGTTGTCGGTGGTGTTGGCGGTGGTGTTGTCGGAGGCGTCTGCTGCACCGGAGGAGCCTGTTCTGCATCCTTCGTGTGATCCTTGTACGTTGAGTACTGATCTACTGGCCTGCTTAGCTTCACCAAGAGACTTAGATTCGGCTTCTCAATCTTGAAGTCCTGCCCGTAAGTCTGATAGCCCTGCGCAACAACCTGGAAGCGTATCGTCGAGCCAATCTCGAGTACGTCTATGACGGCTTTACCATCCTCGTTTGTCTTGAGTTGCATATTGCCCTTGTCGTGGCCATCCAACTGGTGGAAGATCACCGACGCATTCTCAATCGGCTTTCCATTCGTTGTGCGCACCACTTCAACCTCAATCCGCGCAGTGGGCGGCGGCGCCTTGAACTTGCGTCCACGGTTCGAGTTCACATCCTGTGCATGTGCGGCCAAACCAACAGTCAACGCCACACCGCCAATTAATAGCATCCAACGAGTAATCCGAAGCATATTTCTCATTTTATATGCTTGGACTCTTCTCGACACCATTCCGTCATCCACATTTTCAATTGAGCAACCACTTTCCAACTGGACGAACATACCCCCTCCGATGAACAATTAACCCATGAATGAGAAGAGCAACCGACCAGATGACGCTAATTCAATCAGAATTGACAAGTGGCTCTGGGCTGCCCGCTTCTTCAAGACCCGCGCTCTCGCTACCCGTGCCTGTGAACTTGGCCGCATTAATTCCAATACGCATCCCGCCAAACCCGCCCGTGAACTCCGCATCGGTGACCACCTGCTCATCCGCAACGAAGCCGGAGAATTCGCCATCGAGGTACTCGCCCTCAGCGCCATGCGTGGTCCCGCCGCCGTCGCGCAAACCCTCTATCGCGAATCGGAAGAAAGCCGACTGCGCCGCCTTCAACTCGCTGCCGAACGCAAAGCCTTTGCCGCGCTTGAACCCGCACCAGCCCGCCGGCCCACCAAAAAAGATCGCCGCCTCATCCATCAATTCCGTTCCAGAGATTGATTCAATCGCTATCGTTGTAGAACTCAAACTGCGCCATAGTTCTCAAAAAATGAAAGGATTTTTCTCAATGAAATCGCCTGTTCGCTTTGCTGTACTTTCCATCATTAGCTTCATCTTCTTTCTTCCCATTTGCATCTCTGCGCAAGCTCCCACCGACCCACTGGCGGCCTTCAAAGCAATCAAAATCCACTGGCGAGTCGTCACAAATGGACTTGACGCCACAGGCAAAGCCATCTCTGAAGTTGAGCTGACCAACGACAGCGCCGCCACCCTCCCCGCCACTGGCTGGTCCCTCTATTACAACTTTGAATTGCGCTCCGAGCCCCAGCCCGCCAACGCTCCGTTCACCATCACACGCATCAACGGCGACCTCTATCGAGCCGAGCCTTCCGCCACCTTCACCCCACTCGCGCCCGGTAAATCCGTCAACTTCCAACTCATCAACAACGAGCCCATCCTTTCCTACTCCATCGCACCAGGCGGACTCTTTTTTGTCCTTCCTGCCGCCGACAAAGCAAGGCCCGCAATCCTTCCCATCCCCGAGTCTTCCATCACGCGCTTCATTGATCCCTCGCAGATGTACCGTGGCAAAGAAGATCTGATTCCCTACTCATCGCCTCAGCAGCGTTACCTCAACAATCAAGCTCTCTCGCTACTCCCTTCGGCTCAACTCAACCGCGTACTGCCTACTCCAACCAGCGTGAAAGATCTTCCCGGCTCCTTCACGATCAACACGCAAACCGTCCTCTTCGCACCGAACGACTTTGCAAGCGAGGCAGAATACCTTAACCGCACTCTATCTCTGCTCCTCGGAAAGCCTCTCAAGACTCTCTCCGGCTTACCATCTAAACCCGCCATTCATTTCGTTCTCCTCACAGACAATGTCGGAGACAATCGGCCCACCGACAACTCTGAAGGCTACAAGCTCCTTATCAGCCCCACGGACGGCATCACAATCTCCTCACGCTCCTCTGCCGGAATTTTCAACGGAATTCAAACTCTGCGCTCACTCATCCCTCTTGACTCGCTCAACAATCACAGCGCCGCCATCACTCTCCCAGCTCTTGAAATCAACGACGCGCCCCGCTTCCATCACCGTGGCCTCATGCGCGATGTCGCCCGCAACTTCCAGTCCAAGGCTGAAGTCCTCAAGCTCCTCGACATAATGGCCCTCTACAAGCTCAACGTCCTGCACTTTCATCTCATCGACGATGAAGGCTGGCGTCTTGAAATTGCAGGCCTCCCTGAGCTCACATCATTTGGCGCGCGTCGCGGGTTCACTCCCGATGGCCAGCCTCTTGAAATGCTCCAACCTGCACTCGACTCCGGTCCCTTCCCTGATGCATCCAACTCCCACGGCTCCGGCTTCTACACGCGCGCCGACTTCATTGAAATCCTGCGTCACGCCAAAGAACTTCACATCGAAGTCATGCCTGAGATTGAAGGCCCCGGACACATGCGCGCTGCCATCATGTCCATGCTCAATCGCTATCGTCATCTCACCGCAGCCAACAAACCCACCGAAGCCCGCGAGTACCTTCTCTCCGATCCTGACGAGCAGACCGGCTACGAATCCGTCCAGGGCTACTCTGACAACGTCATGAACGTCTGCATCCCGTCAACACTCCACTTCATGGACAAAGTATTCAACGAGTTCGCATCCATTTACTCAGAGGCGGGCGTCAACCTTCAGCGCATTCACGTGGGCGGTGACGAAGTTCCTCGCGGCGCATGGCAACACACCACCGCCTGCCAGAATATCCCTGAAGCTGATCGCAATCCTCAATCACTTGAGCATGCTTACATGGACTCGCTCGGCGCTCTCCTCAGCAAACACGGCATCCGTCCTGCCGCATGGGAAGAAGCCGTCCTCACGCATGACGACAAAGACGTCAACACCGTCGCAGATAATCTCCTCAAGTACAAGGCCATGCCGATTGCCTGGCGCAATATCTGGGGTGACACCGACGACAACTCCTCCATCATGGCCAACGCCGGCTACGACGTCATCATGGCTGAGTCCTCAAACTTCTACCTCGATATGCTCTATAGCAAGGAACCCGAAGAGCCCGGAGCCTACTGGTCCAACTTCACTGACACCCGTCAGACCTTCGAGTTCACACCTTCCAACATTTACAACTCCGCACGCACTGACACCATGGGACATCCCATGAACCCATGTCATGACTTTGCCAACAAACCACACCTCACCGACGAAGGCCGCAAGCACATCATCGGCCTCCAGGGCGCAGCCTGGTCTGAGCGCGTCCTCGGTCCTGAAATGATGGAATACTTCTTCTTCCCGCGCGCCATCGCCATTGCCGAGCGTGCCTGGGCCGCTGAACCCGCTTGGGAATCCACATGCACGGGAATCTTCTCTGCCAATTTCAATAACGACTTCAATCAATTCGCCAATGAACTCGGCCAGCGCGAATTCGCCCGCATGGACGCACTCAACGGCAACGTCAACTTCCGCATCCCACCCCCCGGCGCAGTCATAGAAAGCGGCCTCCTCAAAGCCAACACCAACTTCCCCGGCCTCGCCATCCGCTACACTACCGATGGCAGCGAGCCCACCCCTGCCTCATCCCTCTACACCACCCCAGTCAAAGTAAAAAAAGGCGCCATCAACCTCAAAGCATTCGACGCCCAGGGCCACAGCAGCCGCACCTCCACCCTCACTGTCAAATAAAATTCAGAGAACACGATCAAGGGCGCGGCGCACACCGCGCCCCTATCTTTTGATACCCATTTACATGTTCATCCAGAGTGAAAAGTACCGCAGCCAAGTGCAACAGAGGTTGTGTACGGCAAGGCTGTGAATCGTGGGACACAGACACATTAAGCCATACTCGGCGAGCCTGTTGAAATTCATGGACCTGCACCCTATTGACCAGACTTGGGCAAAGCCTAACTGTGGATGTAAAAACTGGTTGCGAGCAACTCGCAGTCAGCGAGGCGAGTTACGATTGTGTTGATGCATGTACAAAATCATGCATTGATCCGGAACCATCCAGATTCGCGAATCAAGGAAATTCCGGGTGCAGAGGAAAAACAATTTTTAAGCAGCAAGCATTTGAATTTACAAGGGGCAGCTATGAAAAGTCACTGTGGGCAGTTCCTTGTCACCCTGCTTCTTCTTTACTTCGGCGTTGCTGTTCTTGAAGCGCAGATGAATCCTGATTTCACAGCAATCAACTATCCTGTTCCGCGGAATTCGCTTATGGTGATGGCGCTGTCGGATTACCAGTCAGCACGGTCCACCAACGATTTCTTCACCGGCATGATGATGGTGGAGTACGGCTTGACACAGCGCTGGACGGCGGGATTCATGGTGGAAGGCGAGAAGATCTACGGTATGCCGACGACATACGGCGGAATGCGAATCAACAGTTACTATCGACTTCTCCCGCATGACCACTTGCTGAATTTCACCCTGTACGGGGAGTACGAAGGCCTCAATGGGGCTGCGTTGTACAAGATGGAAGTCTCCGGATTCGGAGGTGAGGATTTGAGTGGGCCGCTGACACTGGCGCGTAATACGAATGCCCGTACCTTTGAACAGCGAGCCATCCTCTATCACGATTGGGGACGCACCAACCTTACCTTCAACTTCATCAATGAGACGGGGCTGGACACCAGGAAACAACTTCGGCTATGCCTGGGGAGTCTTTCGGCAACCCGCCTATACCGCAATGGAAAAGGACAAAAGCATGGGCGGGATGGATATGGGGACGGCGATAATGAAAGCGCCTCCGGCATTCTCGTTACAACGCCTTGGATATGGCATTGAGATGATGGGAGCGCTCGGCAACACGGACCAGTTCGGCTTCTACTGGCAACGCCAGCAGCAGTACTTCGGTCCTGTCTTCAGCTATACCGTATCAAAGAATTGGACCGCGCACGTCGAGCCGGCAGTTGGACTCTCTGGAGTTAGCGATCCACTTGTACTGCGAATGGGGCTGGGATATTCGATCAACCATCTTCTACATCGACGGTCACCACGTTAGTGGTTGTGGCACTTATGATCTACATTGTTGGCAAACTATCAAGGATGCAGCATTACGGCGAATAATCCAATACGAATCGAGGTGCAAATCATGATTGAAAAAATGCTCATCAAAATATCTACCGGCAAAACTGTGAGCGAAACTGCAACTGCCTTGCAAGCTGCCGTGCTGGCCAATCAATTCGGTGTCATGCAGGTTCACAATCTCAAAGAGACAATGGTGAAGAAGGGCGTGGAGTTTGATCGTGAATGTCTGATATTCGAAGTATGTCAACCACAACAAGCGAAGAAGGTTCTCGACCAGAACATGAGCGTCTCTACCGCCCTGCCATGCCGAATCTCCGTTTACGAGGAGAGTGGCAAGACTGTATTGGCATCACTCAGGCCCACCATTCTTTTTGAGAATTTCCACTCGCCCCAACTGGAAGGGGTCGCGAAGGAAGTGGAGAATTCGATTGTGAAAATCATGAGCGAGGCAGCCTCAGGCTGATTGACTATGCTTTAGGATTGCCCAAGATGGATCTTTCAGATTGCAAAGCCAGGCTCAACGAACCAACAGTGGCGATCAATACAATCAGGAATACTGTCGCAAATGATTGCCCCGTCAGTATTTAGACACGAATAAATCCGTTCTCTAACCGCATCGGCATGACGAAACAGGGACCAAGTGGGTTCATTTGCAGATGATTAATCATGAGTCAGTTACACTCACATTTGCTCCACTATACTTGACAACGAGCATCCAGATCACCTATCGTTAGCAATCGAGGGGATAGACTGCTAATCAACTCCCCTCCAACCTTTTAACAGCACAAATAAGCTCCCCGGGCTCAACCTGGGTTGCGATTGAAGGAGAAGTAGATCAATGGCAAGCACATTTACTCCGCTCCATGACCGCGTACTGATTCGCCGCGTGGAAGAGGGCGAAACCATTCGTGGTGGCATCATCATCCCCGACAGCGCCAAAGAAAAGCCTCAGGAGGGCGTAGTTGTCTCCGTCGGCAAGGGCAAGTCCAATGACGAAGGCAAAACCTTCCCTCTCGACGTTAAGGCGAACGACCACGTTCTATTTGGCAAGTACTCCGGCACAGAAATCAAGATCGACGGTGAAGAGTTCCTCATCATGCGTGAAGAAGAACTCCTCGGCATCATCAAGAAGTAAGCGGCGTTAGCGGTGCTAGCGGAGCAAGCGGAGTTAGCAAAGACTGATCGAACTATCCGCATTGAAGCTAATGCTGCCTGAATAATACCGATTCCATCATTTCTCTAACTGAGAACTGAGAACTGACAACTGACAACTTAATTTTTCGGAGAAAAATACAATGGCAAAGCAAATTCTGCACGGTGAAGATTCCCGTCAGGCGATTCTGCGCGGTGTCAACACACTCGCAGACGCCGTCAAGGCGACGCTCGGTCCCAAGGGACGCACCGTCGTAATCGAAAAGAAATTCGGCTCCCCCACCATCACCAAGGATGGCGTCACTGTAGCCAAGGAAATCGAGCTCAAGGATCCGACCGAAAACGTCGGTGCACAACTCGTCAAGGAAGTCGCTTCAAAAACCTCGGATGTTGCCGGTGACGGCACCACAACCGCAACCGTCCTCGCTCAGTCCATCTTCCGTGAAGGCGTGAAGACTGTTGCAGCCGGAGCCAACCCCACAGCGCTCAAGCGCGGCATCGACAAGGCTGTCGCCGTTGTCATTGGCAAGCGCGACAAGGACAACAAGTGGGTTGAAGGCGGCGCACTCGGCAAGCTTTCTAAGCCTGTTGACGAGGGCTCCGTTGCCCAGGTTGGCACCATCTCCGCCAACGGCGACGAAGAGATTGGCGCCATCATCGCCAGCGCAGTCAAAACCGTCGGCAAAGACGGCGTCATCACCATCGAAGAGTCCAAGACCATGCACACGGGTCTCGAGACAGTCGACGGAATGCAGTTTGACCGCGGCTACCTGAGCCCTTACTTCGTCACCGACACCGAGCGTCTCGAAGTTGTTCTCGAAGAGCCCTACATTCTCATCTACGAGAAGAAGATCAGCGCCATGAAGGATCTGCTTCCCCTCCTCGAGCAGGTTGCTCGTGGCGGCAAGCCGCTCCTCATCATTGCTGAAGACATTGAAGGCGAAGCGCTCGCGACTCGCGGCGTCAACAAACTGCGCGGCACTCTGAATGTGGCTGCGGTGAAGGCTCCAGGCTTCGGCGATCGCCGCAAGGCAATCCTCGGCGACATCGCCATCCTCACCGGTGGCAAGGCCGTCACGGAAGACCTCGGCATCAAACTCGAGAGCATTAAACTCGAAGACCTCGGCAAGGCAAAGCGCGTGACCATCGACAAGGAC
>DAHXOQ010000098.1 GCA_027364815.1 Acidobacteriaceae bacterium
CGCTTCTCAATCAAAAACTGTGGGTCGGCGAATGACGAAATCTGCGGCAGGTGGGTACCGCAGATGACCTGTTGAACGCGGCCGAGCGCCTTGAGTTTCTGGCCGACGGCTTCAGCGGCGCGTCCGCCAATTCCAATATCAATTTCGTCAAAGATGAGCGTGCGCGGGGTGGCAAGCTTTTTACTTTCGCGCGTAGGTCCCTCTTCGACGGCAACTTTGAGCGCGAGCATCACGCGACTCATTTCGCCGCCTGAGGCAATCTCTGTAAGTGGCTTGAGCGGCTCGCCGGGGTTGGTCGATATCTGATAATCGACAACATCCCAGCCGGTTGAACTCCAATGACTCTGCGCCGCGGCTTCATCTTCGTTCCCAATTACGTGAATCTCGAATTTTGCCTTCATCGCGAGGCTGTTGATTTGAGCTTCGGCTATCTTTGAGAGCTTTTTAGAAGCTGACTTACGCAGAGTTGTGAGCGCGGCGGCGGTGGTTTTGTAGCTCTCTGCAGACTTTTTAACTTCGGCGCGTAGGGTTTTCAGTAACTCGTCACGGTCTTCAACTTCAGCAAGCTTTTGCGCAACATCATTGCCGAACGCAATGACCTCGTCGATAGTTTTGCCGTATTTGCGTTTGAGGCGGTCCAGTGCGGCGAGTCGGTCCTCAATCTCTGCCAGTCGCTCCGGGCTGGCGTTGATGCCTTCTGCGTAATCACGAAGAGTAGCAGCCAAATCTCCAACAATCGCCCGTGCGCTAGTGAGTTGCTGCACGGAATCCGTGAATGCTGGATCGTACTTCGCCAGCTCTTCAAGATTTTTGATAGCAGCGCGCAGTGAAGCTTCAGCCGAAGCGCCACCTTCGTAAAGTTGATCGAAGCCGCTGATCGCCGCCGTGTAAAGTTTTTCCGAGTTAGCCAGAACGCGTTTTTCTGTTTCAAGCTTCTGGTCTTCACCGGCGATCAGGTTGGCGGATGCAATTTCATTACGTTGGTAACTCCAGAGATCAAACCTGCGCAAGCGATCCTGCTCGCCTTCTTCAAGATCGGCAAGGCGTGCCAGTGCATTTCTCCACGCGGCATGAGTTTCAGCGGCGGCTTCAGTCGAGATGCCCCCGAAGCGGTCAAGCAAAATTCTCTGCTGCTGCTGGTCAAAGCTCGATAGTGTTTCGCTCTGCGCGTGGACCAGAGCCAATTCAGGCGCCAACTGCTTGAGAACAGCAACAGTCGCTGGCTGATTGTTGATAAAGACGCGGCCCTTGCCAGTTGAAAGAATCTCGCGGCGCAGGATAATCTCACTGCCTTCCGCTTCAATGCCATTCTCTTCAAGTATGGCTTCTGCTCCGGGCGTCGATTCAAAAACACATGAAACAGAGGCCTTATCAGAGCCGTGACGTACGACATCCACTGATGATTTGCCGCCCATCAACAGGCCGAGCGCATCGACGAGGATGGATTTGCCGGCTCCGGTTTCGCCCGTCAGCAGATTGAGACCGGGCCCCAGCTCTGCGATGGCGTGGTCGATGACGGCGTAATTTTCAGCGCGGAGTTCGACAAGCATTTGAAGAGGGTTCTCCGGGTTAACGATAACGTGACTCTTGAATCAGAGTCGACAGTCCTTGTTCACAAGGCCAAGTAAGTGTTCGAGCAGAGCATAGCATGAATGAGCAGCAGGAGACAGCACGGAATATTACCGTGAAGCAGAGTGGTAAATGTTTTTTTTGAGCCAGAGTTTGTGTTTTTGCAAACTGGCGTTGCAGACGACTTCCACGGGTTAACCATATGCATGCAATTTGTTTACAGCGGTCGTACGAATGCATTAACTTTAAATTGCGTGGCATATTTTGTGCACGCCAGGTGAGGTCGATGGTGATTTTCGCAGCAATATTTCTCTTCTTGCAGACAGACGGCAGCCCAGTACCGGTAGAGCAGAGCAATGCTTTCGCGGATATGCTCGCCAACAGCGGGTTTGTGGCGAAGGTTGTGGTGGGCCTGCTTTTGCTGGCCAGCATGTACTCGTGGACCATCATTCTGGGCAAAATCACAGTTTTCCGCAAGGCCACGCAGCAGAGCCGCCAATTTGTGCGGGCCTTTCACAAAGCCAATCGCCTGCAGGAGATTGCCGCACTCACCGCCGAGCACAGCTTCTCTCCGCTGGCCCAGGTCTTCTCAGCGGTCTATGAAAATTACAAGCGCCAGACTGGAGGCTCAGGGCCACCAAGGAATCTAAAGCCACTCGAACGTTCAGCAATGACAGCTTCAAGCGAGGCTATCACCATGTTGGAACGCAGGCTGACCTGGCTGGCGACGATTGCCGCAGGAGCCCCGTTCGTCGGACTTTTCGGAACGGTAATTGGCGTTGTGGACGCCTTCCATGGGCTTGGCAGCGCAGGTTCAGCTTCATTGCGCGCAGTTGCCCCAGGCATCTCTGAAGCGCTGATTACGACGGCAGCCGGCTTGTTTGTGGCTGTTCCGGCGCTTGTGGCTTACAACCAATTTGCCGCAAGACTCCGGACGATTGCAGCGGCCATTGATGATTTTTCGCGCGAACTCCTGAACTCGCTCGAAGAGATTCCGGCACGTCAACCTTCTGCAACACATCAACTCCAGGTTGGTCCCACTGGCGGGCCCATGCATCGCTTCCAATCCGATGAAGGCCGGGAGGCTTAGCCGTGGCCTTTAGTACAAGCAACGGGAAAACACAAACCTCGCTGGCGGAGATCAACATCACACCGCTGGTCGATGTGGTGCTGGTGCTGCTGGTGATCTTCATGATTACCGCACCTGTCCTGCAATCAGGGATTGAAGTCAATGTTCCAAAGACGCGCACGGTCAAGGAGATCAGCGAGCAGCGCGTCGTGCTAACCATCGACAAGAACCAGCAAGTCTATCTCGGGGACAAGATGGTCAACGTGCATGACATTCCCCGCATGCTTGCAACCCAAGCCAAAGATGTGCGCAAAGTGATCTATCTGCGGGCTGACGAGCGTGTTCCCTTCGGCGCATTCGCCTCAGTGATGGATGCCGTAAAGCAAGCCGGAATCACGAATATTTCCATTGTGACGCAGCCGCTGGAAGGCAAAGCTCCAGCGGCAACAGCGGCAAAGGGCAAGTAAACAAATGCAGGAAAGTGCGGAGAGCATGGGCGTACTGCGGCGCAGCGATAGGTTGGAGAAGGAGTTGACTCCCGAGCCGGTGATGATTCCGGCTACGGGCGCTGCTATTCTGCACAGCGCGCTGGTCGGTGCAGTGCTCGTCTACGCATTGCTTGCCGGGCTCTTCCACCACAGCACATGGGGTGATGTTGACCCTGGCTCTGCAATGAATGCCTCCTTGGTTACTAGCGCGCTTCCACTGCCTTCCGATCAGCCCGTCAATGACAATGTGCTTCCCTCTGACAACCCTTCGACTGCGCCCGCTCCACCCGCGCCTAAGACCTTAACTGCTGAGGACAAAACAGCGACGCCAATCTCAGATAACATAAAGCCGAAAGACAACACGCCGCAGCAGAAAACACAACAGGTTGCCAAAGCGGATAACAAGGCGACATTCGGCGACCAGTCCGGGAGCGCCATTGCGCGTTCCACATCGCCGGAGACGATTCGCGGGCCTCTCAAATTCAGTAATGCGGATTTTGCCAACAAATTTGGCTGGTATGCTGATGGAATCGGTCGTAAGATAACCCAGTACACTTACAAGAATGAAGTGGATGCAAGCACACCCGCTGGCACAATTGCAGAAATACATTTTCGCGTGAACCGGGAAGGTGTACCATCAAATTTCAAGCTGATCACACCTAGCCCAAGTCCAACGCTGAACTCAGCGTGTATGCGGGCGGCGCAACGGATTGATACATTCGGGAAATTGCCACCCGAATCGAATGACCAATGGATTGAAGTGACGTACGATTGCAAGTATTAACTGAGGGTTTTCGCAAGACCGGAATCCTCCATCGATTCACTCTCAGACGAGGAAGGCTATCCAGGAAACATGAATCTTCATCGACGCATCATTTCTCTTTATCCGATTGCATTGATTGCAGCTCTTTTACTAACATTGACCAGCCTGGCATCAGCGCAGGATGAAGTTCATGCCATGGGCGGCACCAATGGAGAGCGTCTGCGGATTGCAGCGGCAACCTTCAAGGCGACTAATACCGATGCGCAAACCAACGCGCTTAAAGCTACCTTTGACGCAACCTTCTATAACGATTTGGCCAGCGCAGGTATTTTCGATATGGTCTCGCGCAGTCTTGCGCCGCAGGACTCGCCGGGCAGCCCAAGCGAAATCAAAGTGGACTCATGGTCAGCGGCTCCGGCCAATGCCACGATGGTGGCCTTCGGTTCAATCGGTGTATCCAATGGAAAGCTCGCCGTTTCGGGCTGGGTCTTCGATACCCATAACACGGCCAATCCTCAAGTAGTCGGCAAGCAATACAACGAAGTTGCCAGCCAGGATAATGCCCGCAAGGTAGCCCATCAATTTGCCGATGAAATCATTTACCGTCTCGGCGGCGGCATCAATGGCATTGCTGAAACAAAAATCTACTACGTCAGCTCCCGCAGCGGAACCAAAGAGATTTGGGCGATGGATTACGACGGCCAGAACGCTCACCAGGTCACAAACCTGGGTACGATTTCAATCTCCCCTCGCATCTCACCGGACAACACCAAGCTGGCCTTTGCTTCAATGGGCAGGCAGGGGTGGGCCATTCACGTCTTCTCGCTGGAACTGAATCGCGATCTGAGCTTCCCTACCGGAACCATTGGCACCAGCAATCTGACTCCCGCATGGTCTGGCAATGGCGAGCATCTCGCATTCTCCTCCTCGCGCAGCGGCGACCCTGATATCTGGGTCGCAGATTCGCGGGGCTCCAAAGCAGACAGGCTCACCAATACAAAGGGACCAGACGTTGCGCCAACATGGAATCCACGCACCAACGCGCAGTTGGCCTGGGTAAGTGGCCGCTCGGGTTTGCCACAGATTTACATCATGGACGCTGATGGTACGAACGTTCAAAGACTTACGGATGGCGGCTACGCTATCTCACCCTCATGGTCGCCGAATGGGCAGTTTTTAACCTTCAGTTGGAATCGCAAGTATGGTCCTGGAGCGCCCGGTGGCCAGGATATCTATGTTATGGATATCGCCAGCAAGAAGTGGATTCAACTGACTCACGGTTCTGGGAGCAACGACTATCCCAGCTGGGCCCCGGATGGACGTCACATCGTCTTTGAGCGCAGCCTTGGTGGCCACAGCGACCTCTGGATGATGTTGGCTGATGGTACAGAACAGAAACAGTTAACCCATGGAGGCAATAGCTTCATGCCTAACTGGAGTTGGAAGTAAAACGAAAGTACTGTTTGATTGTGGCCTGGGTGTGAAAAGGCGTAAACTCTTTTTTGAAAGAGCTCAAGAAGCTGATCACATCTGAATGCAGAGAAAAGCCGACAGAATCGATTTTCTGGGTTAGACAAGGAGTCGCACAGATGCAGGGTCGTTTGAACATATTAGGAGCCTTTTTTTCAGTGATTATATTGCTCGCTGCCAGCGTTCTGGCAGGGTGTAATGAGGATTCGTCCAAGCAGCCAGCGACTCAAAGCATGGCGCCGACAACTTCAACTACAGCACCGACGGCGACAATCTCAGCTACACCGAGCGCCATTCCAGTCGGCGATCAAGTCACTATCGAGTGGCAGACTACAGATGCTTCCAGCGTCAGTATCACCGGAATTGGCTCAGTGCCGAGTTCGGGTACGAGAACTGTCTCACCGCCCGTTACAACTACCTACCGGCTGGTAGCTAAAGGACCCGGCGGACGTGCTGAGGCAGCTACCGTAGTCACCATCATGAAGACGCCGGTAACGGTTGTAGTTCAGCCGCCACCAGCGCAACCTGCTGCAGCTCCGGCAACAACACAAACTCCCGAGCAGGAATTTGCGGCTAATGTTGTGGACATCTTCTTTGATTACGATGCCTACGAAGTTCGCCCGGATGCGCAGTCGAACCTTTCCAAGGATGCTGCTTACCTGGTTAACCATCCGAATCTCAACATCATCATTGGCGGCTACTGCGATGAGCGCGGTTCCAATGAATACAACGTGGCTTTGGGTGAAAACCGCGCCAACTCCGTCAAGGATGCTCTGGTAACTGCGGGTGTAGCTGCCAATCGTATCCATGTTGTGAGTTATGGCAAAGAGAAGCCATTCTGCACCGATTCCACCGAGGAATGCTGGCAGCAGAATCGACGTGCTGGAATTACTTTGGACACGCCGGGGCACGAGTAAGCTACCTGACAAGCGGAATCCCCGGACACAGTTCCCTATATTGGGCAATCAAGTCCGGGGATTTTTGCGCTTCCAGATTACAGAAATCAACCAGCTATACAGCAAAAATGGCGAACAAAACGTCAAAGATATAGAATTAAGTTTGAAATTTGTTTGTCCATAGGTGAGAGCCCCATGATGAAAAATGGAATTCGAGCTGCCGTTATAGTGGCAATGTTATTGGTATCACCAGTATTTACTTCTCCTGCGCACGCAACCTCGAAAGACATGGTTGAGCTCCAGACGCAGGTTCAGCAACTGATGGACGCGGTTCAGCGTCTTCAGTCGACGATGGATACAAAGTTTGGAGTCCTGCAACACCTGGTGGAGCAGGCCGCTGACAACAGCAACCAGATGAACGCTTCCATCAGTGCGCTGCAACTGAAGATCACCGCGCAGCATGATGCGTTGAACGGCAAGCTGGACACAGCTTCGGGCCAGGCGCAATCGGTCAATGATTCGCTCGACGAGCTCAAGACGCGCATCGAAAAGTTGGACAAGCAACTCCTTGATATGCAGAACCAGTTGCAGTCTATTCAGTCGCAACAGGCTGCTTTGACTGCGCCAGTCACCGGTGTTGCTACACCCACATCTGCTACGCCAGCAACCAGCAGCCCGACTTCAACTCAGCCCGCAGCAGCGGCTCCAGTCAACAATCCCGCACCTCCGCTGCAAGAGACATTCCAAGCTGGTCTCCGTGATTACAACGCCGCTCACTACACCATCGCAGAGAGCGAGTTCAATGATGTCATCCACTACTATCCGCAGGATGATCTTGCCGGCAATGCTGAGTTCTATCTGGGCGAAATCAACTACCGCCAGAAAAATTACGATGGCGCAGTCAAGCATTACACCGTGGTACTTGAGAAATTCGGCGGCAACAGTAACGCGGCAGCAGCTCAGTTGCACAAGGGATTTGCCCTTATCGCTCTCAAGAAGCGTGATGCTGGTGTACGCGAACTGCACCTGCTAATTCAGCGTCACCCCCAGTCACCCGAAGCCGATCAGGCACGCATCCGGCTCGATGCTCTAGGCATTCCGCCTCAGAAATAGCTGTTCAAGAGAACAAGAAAAAGCCCCGCATTGAGCGGGGCTTTTTCTTTCCTTGATTCCGATTACCGCAAATTATTCATCAGCTTCTCGAGCACTTCCTTCGATGGACGAGTTGCCGATTCGGCCTGCTGCCCGAGCGGCTCATCAACGATGTGGAGCTGATCGGTGAAGGTCGGCTTCTCGGTATTCACATAGAAAACTCCAGTGAGCACCTCATCCTTTTCGTGAGCATCCATCAATGCGCGAACTGAGTTGATCTTGTCTGTCGGATCAAAATCCTCGTGCAGCTTGCGTAAGCGCATGCTTGAACCATCGTGCATGGGAACATCCACAATCTGGCCGGAATCGTAATCTACGTCGATCTCTTCAAAGCTGGGTACAAAGCCAATCTCGTTAATGGGCTCGTCGTTCTCCTGCATGAATTTGTAGCTTTTGGTTGAGCCTTCGTGGTCATTGAAAGTAACGCAAGGGCTGATCACGTCGAGCATCACAGTTCCCTTGTGCGAAATTGCAGCCTTCAACATAGAAAGCAGTTGCTTCTTGTCGCCGGAGAAAGATCGGCCAACAAAAGTAGCGCCAAGCTGAATCGCAAGCGCGCAGGTGTCAATCGCAGGCAGGTCGTTGATGACGCCTGTCTTGAGCGTCGAGCCGATATCGGCTGTAGCCGAAAACTGCCCCTTGGTCAATCCATAGACGCCATTGTCTTCAATGATGTAAATCATCGGCAGATTGCGGCGCATCAAGTGAACAAAGCCGCCCATGCCAATCGACGCAGTATCACCATCGCCAGAAACGCCGAGCGTGAGCATCGTGTGATTGGCCAGCGTGGCTCCTGTTGCAACCGCTGCCATGCGCCCGTGGACACTGTTGAAGCTGTGCGAACGGCTCAGAAAGTATGCCGGGCTTTTCGATGAGCAACCGATACCGCTCATTTTCAAAACGCGCTCGGGCTCAACACCCATCTCATAAAGCGCGTCAATGATGCGTTCTGAGATTGCATTGTGACCGCAGCCTGCGCAGAGTGTGCTCTTGCCGCCGCGATAATCAAGAATAGGAAGTCCCAGTCGGTTAACCTTGGGGCCCGCTGGGGGAGTCGCTGTTGCAGTTGCCATGATTAGATGCCCTCCTGGCTTACTAAAGATTCAGTGACGGATTCGGCATCAATCGGCAGACCGTCGTAGTGAAGAATGCTGCGCAAACGCGTAACGAGTTCAGGTTTGATGTCGAGCTTGATCAGGCTATGCAACTGCGCATCGCGGTCCTGTTCAACAACGTAAACACGATCATGCCTGGCGATGAACTCTTCCACTGCAGCAGCAAAGGGATAGGCGCGAAGCCTGAGGTAATCAACCTCAATTCCCTTCTCCTTCTTGATCTGATCAAGGCTTTCAGTAACCGCAAAGTCCGATGTTCCGTAAGCAATCACGCCAACCTTCGCACCCGTGTTGCGAACCAGAACCGGCGCAGGAACCAGCGTGCGGGCATGGTTGAACTTGTGCAGCAACCGCTCCATCACAGCCAGATACTCTTGCGGCTTCTCCGTGTAACCAGCCTTCTCGTTGTGCCCCGAGCCGCGTGTGAAGTATGCCGCAGCCGGATGACGCGTGCCAGGCAATGTGCGGTAGCCGATGCCGTCTCCGTCAACATCCTTGTAACGGGCAAAGCCGCCGAGCCGGTTCAGATCTTCAACCGTGAGCACTTTGCCGCGATCATGTGGGGTGGTCGGATAATCGAAAGTTTCAGAAGCCCAGTTGTTCATGCCAAGATCCAGATCACTAAGCACAAAAACCGGAGTCTGCAAACGCTCGGCCAAATCAAAGGCCGCGTAGCCAAACTCAAAACACTCCTTCACCGAACCCGGCAGCAGAATCACATGCTTCGTATCGCCATGTGAAAGAAATGCCGTTGAAAGCAAATCAGCTTGCGAAGTGCGCGTCGGCATGCCCGTCGAGGGGCCGGTGCGCTGTACGTCGAAGATGACGCCGGGGATCTCTGCATAGTAGCCAAG
>DAHXOQ010000099.1 GCA_027364815.1 Acidobacteriaceae bacterium
GACTAATTTTTCGACATAGAAAGAGAACATCTTGTCAACGTGCGGGTACCTGTTGTCACGAGTCCAGCTCTGGATTTCTGGATATCGCTCCTGGACAAAAAACTCCGTACAAGATGGCTAACCAGATAGTAAACATTTCCGCGAAGGTGTTTACCGTATAGTAACTAAAATTTTGAAAAATTCACCGCCACCAAAAATCCCATCTCACCCCGCCTTGCTAACTCCGCTAGCCGCGCCAACACCGCCAACTCCGCTCACAACCTTCTTTCCCCCCAGCGCGTGCGGCCTTCCCAGCGCAATCTCCGAAGGCAGATACTTTCTTACCTCGCCGCACAAAGGGCACGTCACTGCTACCGATTGGAAAGGGAACTCACGCAACCCCGTCGGAATATCTCTCCGGCAGCGCTTGCAATCCACAACAAAGCATTTCTTCACACTTGCACCTTGAAACATACTCAGCAGTATGGCAAATAAAAGGCGAAAATGCAATCGACTTTTCCCACAATCACGCAGATTTCTCTTTGCGACCTCTCGAGGCTCAACCGCTTGTGGGTTTGCTCCCCGGCCACCACAAAAAATTCTCAAATCACCGCATCCAAACCATCCCGAGGTGGAGTCTAATAGACTGTAGCGAAGCGTCCCGCTTGATCCAGAAAAGAATCACAGCGTCTTCGCTCAATGTAGGACTGTCAATGAGGACCGGAGCACCAGCGCGTGCAATCACGGCCAACCCCGAGCCATGCACAGCAGCAAGTACTCCGAGGAGGTGCGCGATGAGAATCCGTCTGACCCAGCTTTCCCCAGCCATTCTGGCCACAACGCTCACCCTCTTCGCCGCTGCAACACTTACAGCACAAACACCAGCGACTGCTACGCCCTCATCTGACCCGCAGGCCACTGCGCAACAGACCCCTTCCCAAACTGCGCCTGTTGCTGACAGCACCAAGCCAGCTGACACAACTGCAAAACCCGCTCCGGGCACCACCCCCGTCGGCGGAGATCAGCCAGCTCCCGATGCAACAAAGACTGACTCCACCAAGCCCGCCGACAAAACTGGCACCACCACCACCACAGCCGACACCAAACCCGCACCCGGCACGACTCCCGTAGGCGGTGATCAGCCTGCTCCCGAAAAATCTGACAAGAACCCATCCAAAGCCGATCTCGAGAAGGTTGTTGAAGTTGGCAGCCAAAAAGTTGACGTGAAAAAGGGAAGCATTGACGACGTTGATGCCGTAGGCAACCGCTATATTGGCGCGCGAGGGCTGGGCAACTGGTACTCCACGGACACGGAAATCAAGATGGGCCGCTCTTACGCAGCCGAAGTTGAAAAGAGCACCCATTTCATCACCGACCCCGTCATCACGGAGTACGTCAACCGCATCGGCCAGAACATCGTCAAGAACTCCGATTGCAAAGTCCCCTTCACCATCAAGGTCATTGATTCGGACGAGGTCAACGCTTTCGCTCTGCCGGGCGGATTCTTCTACGTCAACTCCGGCCTCATTCTCAACGCGGATGAGGAGGCTGAACTTGCAGGCGTCATGGCCCATGAGACTGCCCACGTATGCGCGCATCACGCGGCCCGCGAGATGACGCGGATGAATTACGCACAGATTGGCACCATCCCACTAATATTCCTCGGCGGATGGACTGGTTACGAAATATACGAGGCAGCTTCCATCGCCATCCCCATCACTTTCTTGCAATTCTCACGCGACTTTGAGGCCCAGGCCGATTACCTCGGCATACAGTACATGTACCGCGCTGGATACGATCCCCAGGCCTTCATCGCCTTCTTTGAGAAGGTTCAGGCACTCGAGAAACGCAAACCCGGCGCCGTCTCCAAGATCTTCGCCGACCATCCCCAGACCCCGGACCGTATCCTCCACTCGCAGATGGAGATTGCCCGCATTCTGCCGGCGCGTGACGAGTATACGGTCACCACGAGCGAGTTCAACGAGGTGAAGGCGCGCCTGGCCCGCATTGAAAACAAGCGCCGCCTCAACGACACCAAAGGCAAAAAGCCCAGCCTGCGCAAAGCCAGCTCGACGGACCCCAACGCGTCCAGCGGCGGCAACAGTACTGACCCCAACGCCGACGACCGTCCGACGCTCCACAAGCGCGACGATACGCAGAATTGAAAGGCAGTTCTCCGTTGCCAGTAGTCGGAGAGCAGGGGCTGGAATGAGATTGCATAAAAATAAATTTGGCTGATTCGAGCAAAAGGCATACAGCAGGGACTGAAATCCCGAGTCGTTTTGGCGGAGTGCGTGAGCGGCGCGCTTAAAACCCCTTCCTTTCAAAACCAGCCATTGGCACCTGTTTTTAATTTCCTCCGCAACTTGCGGCCAAAAATGGAGTCTAAGCAAATAAGATCAGTGAATTTTGACTCGCTGGGCGGATTAGCGCCCTCGGGTTTGCACCCATGTAAGCGCACAATGATCCGGTTAAGCTCACAACAAGCCGGTTACGCTGACAAAAATAGTACACGTACTATTGAAATGAAAGGGGCAGCCTTCAGCCATGCGACACACCCGTATCTCACTCTTTGCCTTCCTCTCACTCTTCGCGGCCTTTGCTCTCTGCACTGGCTTTGCTCATGCTCAGAGCTCTTCAGCGCCTTCGCGCATCACGGGTGCCGTTGATGAGAACGTACTGACCCCTTTGCAAGGCAATATTACTGCTCGCGCGCAACAGCAGTTCGATCAGGGAGCAGCCTCGCCCTCCACACAGTTGACGCACATGCGCCTTGTACTCAAGCGCAGCCCAACCCAGGATGCCGCACTCAAAGCTTTCGCGGCTCAGCAGTTGGATCCCAACTCGCCGAACTATCACAACTGGATTACACCCGAGCAATTCGGGCAAAGATACGGCCTCTCCGAAGCTGACATCTCGGCACTCACAAATTGGATACAGTTTCATGGGCTCACGGTCGAGTCGGTTTCCAAGGGGCGCAATTTGATTTATTTTTCTGGCACTGTCGGTCAAGTGGAGGAGATGCTTCATACCCAGATTCACTCATTCAAGGCTAACGGCGAGCAGTTCTACGCCAACATTAGCGCGCCGCAGATTCCTGCCGCATTTGCCCCCGTCGTCATCGGCGTAGCGCATCTCAATACATTGGTGCCGAGGCCCAATTTCAAAGCGGGACCCGTTGGACTGCGCAATCCACAAACCAAGAAGCTTGAGCCAATGCCCAAACAAACGGGTGGAGTCTCACCAAATCTGACCCTGTCTTCTAATGGCCAACCGACTCTCTACATCACGCCGATGGATGCGGCGACGATTTACGATACGCCCAATACCACTTACAACATCAATTACGCCGCCGGTACAACCTATGACGGCACAGGAGTCACCATCGGTATCGGTGGCACTTCGAGCATTTCCCTAACTACCCTGGGAAACTTTCACTCCGGTTTCATGAACAGCGCAGCCACCAACACCACCGAGGTTGACACAGGCGCTGTCAGCGTCACTACAGGTCAGGATGAAGCTTACCTCGATCTCGAGCTATCGAGTGGCATGGCGCCCGGGGCATCCATCATCTATTACCCGTCCGCTGATCTTTTTTCAGGGATTACGACGGCGATCGATGCCAACAATATCGACATCTTCAGCCTCAGCTATGGACAATGCGAGTGGTTCATGGATAGCGCTGACAACGCCAGCATGAATGCGACGTGGTTACAGGCTGCGGTGCAGGGAATCAGCGTTACCGCCTCCAGCGGCGACAGCGGCACGGCTGGTTGCGATAATCCCAACGGCCCTAACGGAACCAACACAATCAACGCACAATACGGAGCCCAGGTCAGCGGTTTAGCGTCTACGCCTTACGACATTGCTGTCGGCGGTACGGACTTCTATGACCTGTTGAATAACTTCAACACTTACGTCAGCTCCAACAACAACCCTACATACAGCGGTTCGGCCAAGGGCTACATTCCCGAATCCTCATGGAATGAATCCACTGCCTCATCCACTTTCAATTTGGGACCTGGTTGGGGCACCCCCGCTGACTCGTACCTTGCCAATAATTATCCCTGGGACGTCATTCCAGGCGACTCACAATACGACGCGATCTGGGCCGGCTCGGGTGGCCCAAGCATCTGCTCCACCAATGACACTACTTATGGCGTAGGGGGAGCGGTCAACACGGGTAATTGCATTAGCGGCTATCCCAAGCCTGCCTGGCAAACAGGCTCTGGAGTGCCGGCCGATGGCGCCCGTGATCTCCCGGATGTTTCCCTCATGTCTGGCAGCGGCCTCTTCAACGCAGCGTGGCTCGCCTGTACTGATGACCCCGTTACCGGTCAACCTGGCATCACCACCAATTGCGATGCAACGAATCCAAATACCAATTATTTCGCATCCTTTGGTGGTACTTCTGCCGCAACCCCCTCTTTTGCCGGTATCCTTGCGCAGGTTCGCCAGAAGACCGGTGGCCGACTGGGTCAGGCAGCAGCCCAACTTTACGCACTAGCCGCCAGCGCCAACGGCAGCACCATCTTCCACGACACCCAACTGGGCAACAACTCTGTTGCATGCGATCCAACACTCACACCTGATGGAAGCTGCCAGATCGACAGTATTGGCTATAACTTTGAATCAGGCTACAACACAGCCACCGGCTATGACCTCGCAACCGGTCTCGGCAGTGTGGATGCCACGCAACTGGTCGCCAACTGGCCCGCAACCACCGGCCTCGGCGCCTTTACAGTCACGGCCTCTGATGTAACCATCACGGCAGGCGCCACCACAGGTAATACCTCGAACATCACGATCACTCCCACAGGCAACTACTCCGGCACAGTGACGTGGACCGCAACTGTCACCTCGGCACCAGCCGGCGCAGTCGGCGTTCCAACCTTTACTTACACGCCGGCAACGGGCCTGACCTTCACAAACGGCGGCGCTGCACAATCCGGCACTGTTGCCGTCAATACAACGGGAACAGTTGCCATGCTGCACAAGAGCAGCCCGTATGAGTACGCCTCAAATAGAGGCAACTGGTTCAAGGCAGCCGGGGGATTTGTCTTCGCATCCTTCCTGCTCTTCTTTGTGCCGGGCCGGATTCGCAGGGCGCGTAACCTTTTAATGACCCTGCTTCTCACTGTCGCATGCACATTCACTATCATTGGTTGCGGAAATGGCAACAATGGTCCAAACTTCCTTACTCCTACAATCACAGTTACGCCTGGTGCGAACCCAGTTTCATACAACTCCGCATTGAGTGTCAGCGTCGCTGTCACAGGCTCTGGAGCAGCACCCACAGGCACCGTAACTCTGACCAGCGGCAGTTATACATCAGCGACTACTACCCTGGCTGCAGGCTCGGCCACCTTTAGCATTCCGGCTAACACATTCAAATCAGCCGGAACTTACAACCTCATCGGCAATTACTCCGGCGACATGGTCTACAACTCAGGTACTGGCAGCAGCAGTGTCAAGGTCACCGGCCCCGCCACAACAACAGGTAATTACGTGGTCACAGTTGTAGCTACGGGCAGCGATGCCGCAGCCACAACACGTTCCACCACATTCAATCTGACGGTGAATTAAGAACAGTGCCCAGTTGTCAATAAAGCCGCAGCAATAACAAAAAGGCCCTCCCTAACCGGGGAGGGCCTTTTTCATCTCCATCTTCCTGATTCTTACAATAAAATAATCTCCCATAAACGCCCCAAACGTGTAATATGAATCTTCGTGACTTTCAGACTGATTGCTCGTAACTAAGTGGAGACGATTTTTAGATCTTCTCTTCACCCTACTGGTCACTTGAAACGAAAGGGACAATATCCGACAATGCGCTTCTCACGCCTCACCTTCCTCGCCTTCTTTGCACTCCTCACCACTCTCGTAACCGCACAGTCACCAGCTACTCCAATGCGGATCACCAGCGCGGTTGACAACACGCAACTCGTCACCCTTCATGGCAATGTCCCAGCATTAGCTCAGGCACAGTTTGATCAGGGTGCCACGCCACCTTCAACTCCCATGACCCACATGCGCGTCGTGCTCTCCCGCACGCCTGCACAGGAGGCTGCGCTGGTTGCCTACATGGCCGGGCAGCAGGACCCCGCTTCGCCCAACTACCACAAGTGGCTCACACCCGCTCAGTTCGGCCAGCTTTACGGAGCCAACACAGAGGACATCAACACCATCACCGGGTGGCTCCAATCGCGAGGATTCGTCATCGAAGGCGCTGACTCCGGCCGCATGTCGATTGCCTTCTCCGGCACCGTTGATCTGGCTGAGAACGCATTCCACACCCAGATACACCAGTTTTCCGTCAATGGAGTGAGCTTCTTTTCCAACATCACTGATCCACAAATCCCAGCCGCACTGGCTCCAGTCGTCGTTGGCATCTCGCATCTCAACTCCATTCAGCCCAGGCCAACCAGTGTGAAGGGCCATGCCGGAATGTTCGACGGCAACTCGCACAAGTTTGTTCCGGTCAATGACTCAGGTGCTCCGTCCCCTGAACTCACAGCTGGCGGCGGTTTGTATCTAACCCCGCAGGATGCAGCCACCATCTACAACTCCCCGATCAGTGCGAGCTTTCCGGGCACCGCTGCAAATAACGGAAGTGGCGTCACTATCGGCATTGGCGGTGTAGCGCTGATTCAGGGTTCCGTGCTCTGGAACTTTCGACACCTCTTCCTAGGTCAGACTATCCCAGCTGCTTCCACGCCTACCACTGAGCCTTGCGGACCCGGTGAAGCTGACTGCAGCGGTACGCTCGCAGTCCAACAGCAGGGACAATACACCTTCTTCAACCTGGACAACGTCGGCGTCAACGGTGCTACAGACGAGGCTTACATTGATACCGAACTCTCCGGCGGCATTGCTCCAGGCGCCAATATCTACTACTACGCATCCAATGACCTAGACTCCGCCGTCCAGCAGATGGTCTATGACAACAAGGTCAATGTCTTCAGCCTCAGCTTCGGCCTATGCGAACAAAGCATGGGTGTCGCCTACAACGCTTTCTATCAAGGTTTGTGGCAGCAGGCCGCCGCACAGGGCATAGCGGTGTTCGTCTCCACCGGCGACAGCGGCGCTGCTGGTTGCGATGATCCAAATACTGAGACCATCTCCACTGGCGGCCTCGCCATCAATGGCCTCGCCTCAACGCCCTTTAACGTCGCAGTTGGTGGCACGGATTACTATCCGCTCGTCACCCAATTCAACACTTACGTCAATCCTGAAAGTAATGCGGGGGCTTATTACGGAACCGCCAAGAGCTTCATTCCTGAATCCACATGGAATAATTCCACAAGCGTCAACACCTTAATTGTCGATAACTCGGCCTTGACAAACATTGTCGGCGGATCGGGGGGCATCAGTTCTTGCGTCAACGCTGCCTGCAATGCAGGTTACCCCAAGCCAAGTTGGCAATCGGGGCCTGGCGTTCCTGCTGATGGCGTTCGCGACATTCCTGACGTCTCACTCTTCGCTTCCAACGGCAACTACGGCGCTGCCTGGCTCGTCTGCACCGATTCGGCCACCTGCGCCCTCAGTGGCGGCAGCTTCAATTTCTCCGCCTTCGGTGGCACTTCAACCTCTGCCCCCGCCACGGCCGGCATCTTCGCCCTCGTCACACAAAAGGTAGGCGGAAACATCGGTCTGCCCAACCCGGCTCTTTACTCACTGGCATCGGGCGCCCATGCTGCCTCGGTTTTCAATGACACTGTTGTTGGCAACATTTCCGTCCCTTGCAGTGGCCCGGTGGGCCAGTGCACTCCCGCAGCCGTCGGTGATTTCCTCACCGGATACAACACCACCGTTGGATACGATACAGCCACCGGACTCGGATCGCTCAATATCACCAACCTGCTCACTGATTGGCCAGCCACTCCGTATCTGGCAACTATCGTTCTCACTCCAAGCGCAACCGTAATCCATACAACGGATGCACTCACTGTTGGGGTCAGCGTCAATGGTTCAGCCGCTGATGGTGGCGCTCCCACAGGAACCGTCACTCTCACCATGTACACATACAGTGGTGGCACGCAGACCCTCGTCGCAAGCGGGAATGACGGCACTGCAAGCTTCACCATCCCTGCTAGTACATTCGCCGCCGGAACCTATCAGCTTACTGTCACTTACTCCGGCGATGGTAACTACAACGTAGGTTCGGCGAGCACCACCATCACCGTCGTGGATTACACCTACAACATTACTGCCTCCAATGTCACGCTGACTGCCGGCGCGACTACGGGCAACACTTCCACCATCACCGTCACGCCTTCGGGTGGTTATTCTGGTACCGTCACCTGGACAGCTGTAGTGACATCTTCGCCAGCAGGTGCAGTCGGCATACCTACCTTAACCCCAAGCGCAGGACTCGTCTTCACGTCGGCCAGCAACGCCGCCCAAACAGGTACTGTAACCGTCAATTCAACCGCAGCCTATGCCATCAAGGCACCGGTTGCCGGACAGCGCGCTGGTTTGACTAAGACAGGCTGGTTCACAGCAGCAGGCGGCTCCATCTTTGCCTCCTTCCTGCTCTTCTTCGTCCCGCGTTCACGCAAGTGGCGCAAGATGATGATGGCTGTCTTCCTCTTCTGCGCCGTGGGCTTCGTTGTGATCGGTTGCGGTGGTAGTTCCAAGCCAGTTGCACCAACCGTTTCAGTGACGCCGTCAAAGACAACATTTAACAAAAACACTGCGGTTTCCTTCCAGGTCACTATCGCCGCTCCGGCTGGTAATTCCTCGGTTCCCACGGGCACCGTGTCCCTGAGTGGTGCTGGTTCTGCAGCCATCACTGGTACCCTGGCAAATGGCACTGCGACTATCAATGCTCCTGCAAACACCTTTACTGCCACCGGCAGCCAAACAATCACAGTCAGCTACAGTGGTGACACAAAGTTCACTACAGCATCTGGCACCGCAACGGTCACCATCGACCCACCTGCTACTACCGCGGGTAATTACGTGGTCACGGTTACAGCCGTTGGCACTGACGCGGCAGCAACTACCAAAATCACGACCTTCACTCTGACCGTCAACTAAACAACTCTCAGTTGTCAGTAAAACAACTGCGACATAAAAAGACCCTCCCCATTCCGGGGAGGGTCTTTTTTGCATCTTGCTCAAATGATCTCTTTG
The DNA here is from genome assembly GCA_027364815.1 of Acidobacteriaceae bacterium. Lineage (GTDB taxonomy): Bacteria > Acidobacteriota > Terriglobia > Terriglobales > Acidobacteriaceae > CAIMNN01. The sequence goes on from DAHXOQ010000099.1 coordinate 9,118, forward strand.
CTTATTTCAGCTTTGATTGCACTTGAAGCTTTTAAT
>DAHXOQ010000009.1 GCA_027364815.1 Acidobacteriaceae bacterium
GATAGAGCGCGCTGGGACCGCTGACGAGAATCACGCGTGCGCCACGGCTCTGCGCGGCCTCGGCAAGAGCGTAACCCATTTTGCCGCTGGAACGGTTGCCAATGAAGCGAACGGGGTCGAGTGCCTCGCGGGTTCCTCCTGCGGTGACGAGCAGAACTTCGCCGGCGAGATCGTGACGGCGGCCGAGAGCGCCGAGGACTGCGTTGGCGATCTCTTCAGGATCTGCAAGGCGGCCGACGCCGACCATTCCGCAGGCGAGTGCGCCTTCGCTCGGTTCAATGACACGAACGCCGCGCTCTTTGAGAATCGCAAGGTTGGCCTGGGTTGCCGGATGCTCCCACATTTGAACATTCATGGCCGGCGCGACAAGAACAGGTGCGCGCGTGGCGAGGTAGAGCGTGGAGAGAAGATCGTCGGCAACACCGTGTGCGAGTTTGGCAATGATGTTAGCGGTGGCTGGAGCGATGACGAAAGCGTCGGCCCAGAGAGCCTCGCTGATGTGCTCGATTCCTGTTCCTGTGCCGCTGTCACTCTGGACGCCCTCTTCCCAGAGAGTGGTGCGGACCGGGTGCCCGGTGAGCGCGGAGAAAGTGAGCGGCTGAATGAAGCGCGTGGCGGAATCGGTCATGACGACGCGCACGTCGAGAGCCTGACGCTGCAGGGCGCGAACCAATTCAGCTGCCTTGTAAGCAGCAATGCCTCCGGAGACTCCAACGAGAACCTTCATGGATTGATTGTAAATTGAGTGGAGGTCTTTGGGGAGTTGAAGATTTTTGGTGATTTCAGGATTGTTTTGAGCGAAAAAGAAGCGACGTGCGCATTGGAGCGCACGTCTGATGCAGCGTGTAAGAGTGAAAAATCACCTATGCAGTTCAGCCAGCAAGCAAGGCGATGCCAGTATCAGCAACCGGTGGTTTGATGACCGGGACGTCAGTCTTGACGTAGGAGATTTTGCCGGCGGCAATCTCGTCCTGCGCCATCTTGCAGGGTTTGTTGGAGCGCGAGTTGACAAGCGCGTTGGAGCCGCTTTGCAGTTGACGTGCGCGACGGGCTGCAACAAGCACTTTGCGATAGTTGGAATCAAAGCTGGTTTCAATCGTCATCGGTGTCCTCCTCAAAGTTTAAAAACTGCTGGCCGCTAGGGTTTTCAATCCCAAATGCTTCCAGTACGGGCTGCAACCGCTCGCGCGAGTTGGCCTGCTTGCAAGCCGCTGCAATCTCAAGCACGCGTGTGGCGCGCAGCGGAATCTCCTGACCGCAACGGTAGTAGCGCTCACTCAAGATGATGGCCTCGAGTTGGGCTACGGTACGGTCTAAAACGTCGTTGACAAGAATATAACCGTAATCGCGATAATTCTCAATCTCGTTGCTGGCCTCACTGAGCCGGAGGTAGAGCACGGACTCGTTAATGTGGCCCTCAGCGCGGCTGCGATTGCGCAAACGGGTGCGCAGAACCTTGGGATTGGGCGGCAGAACAAAAATGCTGACCGCCTCAGGCATTGCCTTGCGCACCTGAGCCGCGCCTTGCACGTCAATGTCGAGCAGCATATCCCGGCCAGATGCCGCGGCCGCTTCAAGGGAGCGGCGCGCTGTTCCGTAGTAGTTGCCAAAGACCTCAGCGTACTCAAGAAATTCTCCGGCATCGCGCATGCGCTCAAATTCGTCACGCGTGGTGAAGTGGTACTCACGGCCATCCTGCTCAGAACCTCGGGGTGCGCGGGTGGTCCAGGAGACGGAGAATTCAATACCCGTGAGTTGCTTGCGCACTTCACTGACCAGAGTACTTTTTCCCGAGCCCGATGGCGCCGAGATGATGAAGAGAATACCTGCCACGCGTACCTTTCATTTCTTGCAATGTTGAAAATCAATTCAGCTTAAGGGTTCTTTCATACAACAAAAACATTAAAGACCTGCCGCTGGCAACTTTTTTGCGGATCAATCACTCCGCATTTTGAACCTGCTCACGCGCTTTTTCAATTTCTGCCTTCATGGAGAGGCCGAGTTCAGTGATGCGCGTGCCTTTGCCGCCCGCGCCGCCGGTTTTGGAGAGAAGCGTGTTGGCCTCACGATTCATCTCCTGCAAAAGGAAGTCGAGCTTTTTGCCGGCTTCTCCGCCAGCGGTGAGAATCTCGCGGAAGTGGCCAATGTGGGTAGTCAACCGCTCCATTTCTTCATCGACGTCGCTGCGCTCGACGAGTACTGCAACTTCTTCAAGGACGCGCTGGCGGTCGAAGGTTGAGCCTACGGCTGCGGTGAGGCGATCCATAAGGCGGGCCTGGTAGCGGGATTCGACCTCAGGACGGATTTCAGCGACACCTGCGACGGCAATGGTGAGGCGATCCATAGTTGCGTTGAGGTTCTCTTCGAGCGATGCGCCTTCACGGGCGCGCATGGATTTGAACTCGGCGATCAGTGGTGAGATGGATTCGCGCACACTGGCTTCAAGCGCGACCAAATCTTCATCGGAATTGGTGCGCGAGTCGGCGTCGAAGATACCCGATTGACGAAAGATGACATTGAGGTCAGGTTCTCCGGCGAGCGCAAACTCCTCCCGCGCGGCGCGAAAGGATTCAACGTAGGCGGCGACGAGCTCACGATTGTAGCCCGTGCGCTGTTGATTCTGGCGATCGATCTGGAGGGTGAGATCAATGTGGCCTCTCAAGAGATTTTCCTTGAGAATGCGGCGCAGTTCCATCTCCAGCGCGTCGAGGCCCGAGGGCATGCGCAACTGAAGATCGAGAAAACGATGATTGACGCCCTTGAGGCTGAGCACATACGAAAGCCGCTCATTTACGCGAACTTGCGAACGGGCAAAAGCTGTCATTGAATGAATCGCCACCGGGTTCTTCCTTTCCAAAATCGTAGACTTTCCTTCAGCAACTGTTGAATTACTCGCTCACGTCATCGGAATGCGCATCCGGCATACTTATGAATTGCAATTGATGGAGGCGCTGATAGGTAGCCGAGGTGTTGAGCAGCTCGTCGTGGGTGCCGATGTCGGTGATACGGCCATCCTCAAGAACGACAATACGATTGGCACGCCGGACGGTAGAAAGACGATGCGCGATGACGACGACGGTACGGCTCTGCATGAGATTTGAGAGAGCGGCCTGAACAAGCGCTTCGCTCTCGGCATCGAGCGCCGATGTGGCTTCGTCAAGGACTAGCACGGGGGAATTCTTGAGGATGGAGCGTGCGATGGCCATGCGTTGACGCTCGACGCCGGAGAGACGGAAGCCTTTTTCGCCGCTCTCTGTCGCATAACCTTGCGGCATACGCAGAATGAAATCGTGCGCGAGCGCTGCCTTGGCCGCGGCAATCACTTTTTCCATCGGCGCATCGGGCTGACCGTAGGCGATGTTGTTGCGCACCGTGTCGTTGAAGAGAATTGTCTCCTGCGTAACCTGGCCAATCTGGCGTCGCAGCGAGCTCAGGGATGCGGTTCGCAGGTCAATGCCGTCGATGAGGATGCGGCCAGAGCTGACGTCATAGAAGCGCGGAATCAGATTGACGAGAGTGCTTTTGCCTGCACCGCTGGGGCCGACGAGAGCAAGCACTTCGCCAACTTTAACTTCAAGGTTGATCTCGTGGAGGATCTCGCGCTCACCTTCGTCGGTGGAGTATGCGAAGTTCACATTTTCAAAGCGGATGGAATCATGAAATGGCTTGATGGTGCGCGCGTTGTGCATCTCTAAAACGTCGTCTTCAACGTCGAGGAATCCGAAGATGGATGACGAGGCGCCCATGGCCTGTTGAAAGCTGTTGTAGAAAAATGCGAATTTGCGAACCGGGTCGTAGAGCTTGAAGAGCGCAATGATGAAAGTAATGAAGACCGCAGCGGTCATGCGATTGTGGAGAATCTCGTTGCGCCCGATCCAGAGTAATAATGCGATGGCGATGGAGCCGATGGTGTCCATGAGGGGCGAGCTGATGGACTGAACACGAACGCTGTGCAAGTTGGCTTTGAAAAGTCGGTTGGCTGCGGATTTGAAGCGGCTTATTTCGCCGAGCTCGTTGCTGAAGGCTTTGACAATGCGGTTGCCGGTGACGGTCTCGTGGAGAATGTTCTGAATTTCGGCGAGCTTATCCTGGCCGGTGCGGGTACGGGTGCGAACCTCGCGGCCGATGCGGCGTGAAGAGGTAATGACAACTGGGACGAAGAGCAGCAGGGCCCAACTGAGCCGGCCACCGAGAAAGATGACAACAGCCGCGGTGAAGATGAAGGTGAAGAACTGTTGCAGGAATTCACCGAAGACGGAGCTGACAGCGAGCTGAGTACGCTCAACGTCGTTAATCAATGTGGAGAGGATAGAGCCAGTGGGATGGCGATGGAAGAAGCTGGTGGAGCGGCGGACGATGGTCTCGTAAAGATGATTGCGCAGATCGGTGATGGTGCCGAAGCCTGCGTAATTGACCAGATAGGTGCCGAAGTAATCGCAGATGCCTTTGATGACCGTTGAGACAATGAGCGCGAAAGCAACGACGCCCCATGCGTTGTGAATGCGATGCGGCACAAAATTGTGCAGATCAAATTGGAACTGCGGTGGCGCCATGGGGAAGAGCGGTAGTTTATTGGTTTGGTTTTGTGGATTGAGCACCACGCTGAGTATGGGAACAAAAATCACCATGCGCAAGGCTTCAAAGAGGCCGACAAGGGCAAGCAGAATAACGCCGGGGATTGCCTGCAGCAAGTAGGGTAGGCCGTAACGCATGAGCCGGAAGAAACGTTTCATCGGGCGTTTGCCGCCTCTCGGCGCCGCGAGATGGAGAAAAGGCTCAAAGTCCCGCCGGCAAATTCGCGCAAATGATTCATCGGTCTATTTTATCCGGGCAGGGTGGGCGGAAGAAGAAATTGATTTGAGAGCAGGATTCAGAAGCTTCTCTCAAGTGCAGGTCAGTGATTCCCACTTGCAATGATGGAGGAATAAAAATCGCAATAGGCGCTCACAATTTCGGATTCATTGAAGCGCAAGATATTTTTGAGGCCGGCAATAATGAGCGCTTCGCGATTCCTGAGTCCCTTGTCGATGAGTGCTGCGGCCTCTGCCGGGTTAACCGGGTCAACCAGAATTGCAGCTTGCCGGTCATAATGATCACCTGCACCAGCAACCTCATTCATCGGAGGGCGCGCCGTCGTGATGACTGGGCAACCGCAAGCCTGCGCTTCAACAATGGGCCAGCCGAAACCTTCCTCAAGCGATGGAAAAAGCAACGCGAGCGCGTGACTGTAGAGCGATTGCAGCTCTTCACTGCTCATTGCACCTAGCTCGATGACCCACTCATCGAGATTCTGCTCACTCACAAACTCACGCATCGCGCGGGTCCAAGTTTTCCCGGCCATAATCAAACGCACATTTTCAAAAGCGGGGTAGTTGCGGAGTTCCGCGTAGATTTTGATTGCGCCAAGCCGATTTTTGTACCACTGATTGCCGCCGACGTGCAGAAGATAGGGTGCGCCGATGTTCAATGCGCTTAGGGCATTGCGTCCAGCGCCATCAAATTGAGGTTTTGCGGCAGAAGGCTGAAAGGGCCAGTTGAGCGCATTGAATATCACGCGAATGTTTTTGCTGGACGAGGCTTTTGCCGCATTGTTGATTAAAGTGACCAGATCGTGCGCGGTTTTCTCACTGACGCAAGCAACATTGTGCGCGTGAACCAATCCATTCAGTATCCAGCGCTGCAGAATGCGCCCTGACCAACCGGTTTTTGCTTGAGGAAACTCACCGAATGCAGCACGAACAGCGAGCAGATCGTGGCAGGTGATGAGTGCAGGGCGGCTGCCGGCGGCTTTCAAGTACATGGAGTTCGAGTGGTCCACAACGTGAATCAGATCAAAGCTGAAAGCCAAGATGCGTAATTTTGGCGGAAAGAGAAAAAATTTATCCAAGTAGCCAAGATATTTCCGGATGGTGTTGAATTTTCCAAAAGTCAGGCGTGAGAAAAACGGCGTGGGACGCGTGACCAGCACAGTATGACCGCGCCTGGTCAGAGCTTGCTCCAGCCAATTCGCATAACGCTGCATACTTTGCTGTGCGTCGGGCTCGTAGTTGGCAACAAGAAGAATGCGCATGGAAGTGTGCCCAATAGAGCAGAGACTACACTAGTCCCTTATCCCTAGTGCCCAATCCCTGCTGTTCAGTATCTTTTCAACTCTACCATCGCCTGCAGAATCGTCTCCGGTTGCGGCAGAATCACATCTTCTAGAATGGGTTGGTAAGCAACAAATGTGTCCATGGCGGCAACACGCTTGACGGGTGCGTCGAGGTCTTCAAAAAGCTCATCGCTGATGCGCGCGGCAATTTCCGCGCCGTAGCCCCAACTCAGCATGTCTTCATGCGCGATGATGACACGGCTGGTTTTGCGAACTGAAGTGGCGATGGCCTCCCAGTCGTAAGGACTCAGCGAGCGCAGATCGATAATCTCGACGTCGATGCCATGCTCGCGTTCGGCGCGTTGTGCGGCTTGCAATGCACGCGGAACCAGTGCGCCATAAGTGACGAGGGTCATGTCATTGCCTTCGCGCACGATCTTGGCTTTGCCGAATGGAATCATGTAATCGGGGCCGGGATATGGCGCGCGGCCGTAGGTTTCACGATAGAGGCGCTTGTGCTCAAGGAAGAGCACGGGGTCAGCAGAGCGGATGGCAGTGCGCAAAAGTCCGTTGGCGTCGAGCGCGTTCGATGGGAAGATAATACGCAAGCCCGGGATGTGCGTGAATATGGATTCGCCTGACTGCGAGTGATAGATGGAGCCGCCGGTCAGGTAGCCACCGATGGGCACGCGAATGACGACAGGCGCGTCCCAGGTGCCGTTGGAGCGCCAGCGCATGAGCGAGAGCTCATTGCGGATTTGATGCATGGCGGGCCAGATGTAATCAAAGAATTGAATTTCAACGACTGGCTTGATGCCACGCACAGCATAGCCGACGGCACGACCGACGATGTTCGCTTCAGCTAGCGGTGAGTTGAAAACGCGATCCTTGCCGAACTCGCGCTGCAGTCCGGCGGTGAGTTTGAAGACGCCGCCTTTGCCTTTGATTTCTTTCAGCGTCTCTTCGCGGCTGGCGTCAGCGACGTCCTCGCCATAGATGAGGATGCGCGGATCGCGGCGGAGTTCATCTCTGAGGCAGAGGTTGATGAGATCGGCCATAGTGCGAGCGTGGCCGGTGGATTGCGGTTCGCTTTGAAGTGATTCCGAAGTTGGGTTCAGGTCCTCGGAGTAAACGTGTTTGAGGATACTCGAAATTTCCGGCAGCGCTGCGGCCAATGCGCGCTCAGAAGCAGCTTCAACTTCGGCATGAACTTTGTGCTCAAGCGCGGTGATCTCTTCAGCGGTCAGAATGCCTTCACGCAGAAGGCGCATCTGCAATTTTTGAATTGGATCGCGCATGGCCTCGGCTTCACGCTCGGCCACAGGACGGTAGAGCTTTTCGTCGTCAGAGAGCGAATGCGAGTAGGGGCGAACACAATGCGCGTGCACAAAAGCCGGCCCATGACCTGCGCGGCAATATGCGACGGCCTCTTCAAAGCAGTTGAGACTGGCCTCGGCATCGGTGCCATCGACCTCAGCAAAATGGAAGTTCGGGAAGTTGCGCACCAGGTTACTGATGTTGCCGCCCGGCGTGTTGATTTCAACCGGCGTGGAGATTGCATAGCCGTTGTCCTCAATGCAAAAGAGGACGGGAAGTTTTTTGTTTGAGGCCGTGTTGAGCGCCTCCCAAAACTCGCCTTGAGAAGTTGAACCTTCGCCAACCGAGGTGAAGACAACCTCATCGCCATGGAAGCTCACATCCTTAAAGCGGCGGTAATCAAAACTATTGCCCTCGGGAATAGCGGCCGTCTCAGGATGCCTGGAGAAATAGCGGCCGGCCTCAGCGCAGCCCACGCTGTGGAGAAGCTGCGTGGTGGTTGAAGAAGAGGTACTGATGATGTGGAGTTTGGGGCTGCTCCAATGCGTAGGCATCTGACGACCGCCGCTAAAGGGATCGTCCGATGCACCGACAGACTGAAGGAGCATCTCATCCGCCGTTAAGCCATTGGCCAGGCAAAGTGCGCGGTCACGATAGTAGGGGACGAACCAATCGTAGCCCGGACGCATGGAGAGGCCCGCGGCAACTCCTATTGCCTCATGCCCGGCGCTACTGATCTGGAAGAAGATTTTCTGTTGGCGCTTGAGCATGATCTCGCGGTCATCAATTGTGCGCGAGAGGTACATGAGCCTGTAGAACTCGATCAGCTTTTCACGGCTTACACTTGGCTTCTTCTTGCCAGCATCAATCGAATTGGACACACTGGTAGCCATCGACGCCTCCCGTCTGCTCTCGAAATCCAAGCAGACCACCAATGCAGATTGTATCAACCAAACGAGACGCCTGGCAGTGAGTTTGAATAGAGATCTTTTGCAGGAGGAAAAGTGTGGAAATAGTGTCAGAAATTAAGACAAATTGCTCGCCGGATTGAGCGTTCAGCTTGCATTTGTTTATTTTCGATTGCTTACCAGAGCATAGGCTGCGGAGGCGGGGCCGGCTTTGGAGCTTCGCCGGCATAGATCATCCGCTCGCGGATGTTATGGGCTAGTTTTTCGACCTGGGCCAGAAGTCTGAAATCCTCCTCGGAGGCTTTCTGGTTTCCGCGCGCTTCGATGTGCTGCTTCAACCTGGCGGTCAACTCGACGAGCTTTGCAGAATCGTTGACCAGTTGCTTTTGCCGATTTGCATTGGCCCAGTTCGACATCTTTGCCTGCTGAGAGTGAGAGTTTGAATAATCGGTGGGCAGTGTACCAACGCGTTGACCGATCGGCTGTTGCATTTGACGTGGAGAGCCCACACCCTGCTGCGCAACGATGCAGAAATGGCTTAGAGCAAGACAAGACAAAACAGAAGCGTAAAGAATAAGTGAAGTGAGGCGGCTCATTGCACGCCTCCTTCTGACTGAATCCGCTGCCTGAGGGAATGCGCAAGTTTTTCAACTGCGTCGGCTTTGCGCACTACTGAGAGTGAGAGTTGGTCCTTGGTGCTCTTGTCGACCTCATGTTTAAGGTCAATCGCCAATTTGTTCAGGTTGTCCATCTCTTCAGAGTATGGACTTTGCGCTGCTTGCGATTGTTGCAACTGAGCGCCGGCCTGCGCGGGCTGAGCGGATTGCAGCACTGAAGTAGTTTGCGTTAAAGCAATCGATTCGGCGAGCAAGCCGGCCGCAAAGATACAGAATAGAATCTGTATTTGTCTGCTCATCTGCTTGCCCTCCTTGCCTCACACAAGATGTGGCTTTGGGAACAATTTTCTACCCGCAGTATAGCGAAATTTGCGTTCCATGTTTCAACTCAAATAGATTTTCCTTTTTAAAATGAAAACTCTTACCACCACATGAAAATTTCCAGCGAGTTACAGCAATTTATCTAACTCAGAAGCAGATTTTGCAGGTGGCAAACATATGTAACTCTTGCAAACCAGCGCCCAGGAGCCGGATTGTGGCGGCATTTGTCCAATGGTTTCAGCAAGTGCGGAGGGCAAGTGGGCAAGCGGCTCAAGGCGAATGACTGCGCGACTGATGGAGAAGCCCTTGTTCGCTGCGGCAGATTCCATTTGGTCGGCCTCGGCGTCACTACCAATGACGACTATCTGTTCCGGCTCGGCAAGAAGTCGCTCAAGCGCAAGACCGTAGCTGCCAACGTAAAGGCCGAAGTGCTCCACGATGCCAGAGAAGGTCTGCAGGGTTTCATAAGCGATGGCACGCAGATCAGCGCGGTTGTTGAGTTCGGCCAGGCGCAGGAGCGCCGAAGCGGCGGTCGGGTTTCCGGCCGGAGTGGGCGAGTCCTGCAATGGACGACGGCGGGCGCTCAACGCGCCAAGTTTCTCGCCTTCAACTGCTGAATCTGCAAAGGCTCCAGCGTGCTCGCTCTCTTCACTTTGATCTGCAAGGGTGCGATAAAAGAAGCGCGAGATCATCGATTCGGCGAGTGACTCAGCTACCCGATAGTAATGAATGCGGCCAGTCGATTGCCAGGCATCAAGGCAAGCATGAATCGTGAAAGCGTAATCGTCGAGTCCACCGGCGATGCGCTCAGCGGGTGCGCTGCCGTCGGTGTAAGCAATGACGTGCGCGAGTGTTGCCGGTGCGTTCTCTCCTGCTTCAAAAGCGGCGGCAAGTAGACGGTCAAGACTCTTGAGCGCGAAGACTTTGATTTGGTTCTTCTCTTCGCTGCTGAAGTTGGTCACGCAACTTCCCAATCCCCGCGCGGCTTCAAAATACGCAGAGATGGCCATCGCATTCCAACTTGTGTAAAGCGTGCGGTCAATGAAAGGCGTTGTGCGCTCAGTGCGCGCTGCTAGAAGTTTCTCGCGAACTTGCGTAAGGAGTGCGCGCAGATCGTCGAGATTTTTCCCGGATTTTTCTGCAATTTCAGCCAGTGTGCGCTGTACGTGCAGGACATTCTTCGCCGGGTTGTGGTGCATCTCACCGAGTGCGCCAATGTCCCAGAACTCGGCGGCAAATGCAAACTCCTCTTCGTCAAGCGCGCCGCGAGCTTCGTCAACAGTCCATGTGAAGTAATCGCCGTCGTCATCGAGATTGATATCGGCGTCTTGTGAACCGTAGAATCCTCCAAGCTTGCGATCGGTCATCGTTGTATCGAGCCAGTGAACAATCTCGCGCGCTTTCTCGGCACACTCTTCGGCTGCATCGCCGGTCAAAACGCGACTGGCGTGAACGTAGTTCTTCAACAGCTCCGAGTTGTCATAAAGCATTTTCTCAAAGTGAGGAACCACCCAGCGCTCATCGACACTATAACGGTGGAATCCACCGGCCAACTGATCGTAGACTCCACCGCGTCCCATCTTGAGGAGTGTGACACTGGCCGCATTGAGCAAATCAGCGCGGCTTTTGGAATCGGCTGGTTTGCGCCCGGCAACTTGCAGCATCAAATCAATCGCCGCAGGATGCGGGAACTTGGGTTGCGACCCAAAGCCGCCATAACGTGAATCGAATTGATTGAGCGCGGAAGTGACAATTTTTTCCGAGAGCGTGGTTGACAACGCAGCACCGCGTCCGCTGAAGTTTTCATTCTCTTCAATCGCGGCCATGACACCAGCGGCGGAATCAAGCGCCTCTTCGCGACGCTCGCGCCAGACTGCGGCCATGGTCAGCAGCACGCGGTCAAAGCCAGGGCGGCCGTAACGATCCTCGCGCGGAAAATAAGTGCCGCCGAAATACGGTCGGCCATCGGGAGTGAGAAAAGCCGTGAGCGGCCAGCCGCCCTGCCCGCTGATCGCAGAGACTGCGGCCTGGTAACGCGCGTCGACATCAGGGCGTTCGTCGCGGTCAACCTTGATGGCAACAAAATGCTCGTTGATAATTTCGGCAAGCGTGGGATCCTCGTAGGACTCGCGATCCATCACGTGGCACCAGTGACACCAGATCGCGCCGCTGTCGAGCAGAATCGGCTTGTTCTCAGCACGCGCGCGCGCAAAAGCCTCCTCGCCCCATGCGTGCCAATGAACCGGCTGATGCTCAGCCGAGCGAAGATAAGAAGAGCGGGAGCTTGCAAGCGTATTTGATGCGGTCATATTTTTTCTCTTTGCGCACGGAATTTTGCTGATCTTTATGTAGATGCTGATCGTATCTTTTGGTTGCTAATTTCCGGATTTTTGTTGGCTTTAGACCAGCAATTGTTTTGCAACCTTGACGTAAAGCACAACAGCCTCCAGCAACTCCTTTTTGGCCAGCTTTTCAAATGGAGTGTGCGCAACGTGAATGGAACCGGGGCCTAGCAACAGCGGTTCGCCCCAATTCGAAAGCTGCGGAATGTCGGTCGTGAACTTGGCAATCATCGTCGGTAAGCCCTCAATAGCGCGCATACGGACGAATGGAATCTCCAATGTGTACTCGACGGTTGCAACGCCTGCGACTGCAGCTTCAACAGCTGCGCGAACGGGAGCCGAATCACCAACGAGTCGAATCAGAATCTGTGCTTCGGCTTGATCAGCGATAACATTCGGCGCGCGGCCTCCCTGCATCTGGCCGATGTTCAGCGTGCTCGGGCCGACGTCTTCAACAATGGGAAGCTCCAGCGCAAGAAGGCGATTCATTGCTTCAACCAACTTGTGCGTTGCGCTCTCGCCAAGTTCCGGGTAGGCAGAGTGAGCCATCTTGCCCGCCGCGCGCAGGACGACTCGCAGAGCGCCTTTCGAAGCCAGCGCCAGGCGATTATCCGTGGGTTCACCGTTGATCAAAAATCGGCTGCCCTTGGGATTATGATTGGCAACCTTGGCACCTGCCGAGTCGCGCTCCTCGCCGCTGACAAAAAGCAACCCGACTTTGTAGCCCGCCGCACGCAACTCTTCAGCAGCGGCAACCTGTGCAGCGATGATTCCCTTCGCATCCGAAACGCCACGCCCGTACATATTTTCCGCATCCTCGCTGAAGGAAATGTACGGTGGCACTGTGTCCATGTGGGTCGAGAAGACCAGCTCCGGTGTTTGCCCCGCGACGCCCGCGTAGATATTCCAGCGCGGGCTCGTACTGCCACTCTCGTCAGGCTGCGGAACGGCGGTCTTTTCAACGGCCCATCCACGCATGGAGAGGAACTCGGCGAGGAAGTCGCCAACCGCGCCCTCGTTGTATGTGGTGGACTCAATCTCGACGAGCGCGCGTGTGAATTCGATTGCATTCAAGGGATTCATCGTACTGCCAGAATAGCGCATCCATTTTCACCTGAACGCACTTTCTTGACACGCCCCAGATCGCGTCGATACTGTGAGCTCAAAGTGAATTGAGCAATCAAAGCCCACCAAATATGAGCATCCTCGCAAAAACCCGTGCCACAGTGACCGATGCGCAGATTCTGATTCCGCTTGTGGTTCTCGCCGTGGGGCTGGCGCTGCTGATTGCGCTCAATTAATTAACGAAAATGAAAGACGAAGCTAATTCACAATGAGCGCTGAACCAGTAACAAAATCCAAACTCCTTCAGCGACACGGCATTGGAGTGCTTTGCGGGCTTGCTGCTGGTGTTTGGCTGGGCGCGGCTGAGGCGCCAACTAAGCTCGTGAACACGGGACTCTCACCTTTTGCAATTTCACTCTGCATGGTGGCAGGCGTCTTCACAGCGCGTTGGAGCTTCCCCACTCTGCTCAAGGGAACGCGCGCGGTCTTCGCCGATTTGAACGCGAACCGCCATTTGCTGGTCCCCGCCGTGCTCGCTGGAATGTTGTGGGCTGTCGCGAATACTCTCACCGTCTTTGCAATTCGCGACGTGGGACTCTCCATCGCATTTCCGCTCTGGAATACAAACGCTCTCATCGGAATACTCTGGGGGCGTTTGCTCTTTGGCGAACTAAAAGGCGCAAGCCGCGCCAACATCGTACGCGTAATTCTCGGCGCAGTGGCAATTGTTCTCGCTGCGGTGCTGCTCGGCTTCAGCACGTTGCACGCAGAGGGCGGACAGATTGGCATACGGGGCGGGCATGCGCTAGCGGGAATTCTCGCCGCGCTCGGCGCCAGCTTGCTTTGGGGCACTATGTACATTCCCTATCGCAAGGCCTACATCAGCGGCATGACGCCGCTTTCGTTTGTCACTGTTTTCACCGTCGGAGAGTTGGCTACAGTTTTTGCACTCGTGCTTGCATTTGACGGCGGTCTGCATGCGCCGGTCTTCCACTCGGCTGCGATTCACGGAATGCTTTTCTGGCTTTTTCTCGGCGGGTTTGTCTGGGTTGTAGGCGATCTTTTTCAGCAGTACGCAACAAAATTTCTCGGCATTGGTCGCGGTATTCCGCTCTCCAACACAAACCAGATTTGGGGTCTTGCGTGGGGCGTGTTAGTTTTCTCTGAACTCGCGCATGCTGACCCGATGCACCGTTTTTTTGCGATTGCGGGATCAATCGTCATGATTATCGGCGCGATTCTTGTCAGCACTGCCGTTGAATCCGCCGGCGAAAGCGCATCAACTGAGGTCGCGATTCTGCGTGAATGCAAGCGCTACTCGCTCGATGCGAAAAAAGTTTTAGCGGCGAATCTGGCAGGTGAAGAAGCGAGCGAAGGCACTTCACTCAAACGCAGCTGGTGGGATTATTTGATTCTCGCTGCGGCTCTCGGAGTCTTTGTTTTACTCGGCATTCATGCTCAGAGACCCGCGTTGGGACTCGATCTTTTCTGGGTTGCTGCGCTCTCCGTCATCTTGCTTGCTTCGGCATTCATCGGTGGGCGCGCGTTGTGGCGCTTCAATAGATTTTCGTGAGCACAGCTGCACAGATTTATAGTGACAATATGACGAACTCGCCTGAAGTGGATCTGGTTGCAGTCGGGTTGAATGCGACTGACACGCTGATCCAAATCGACCACTTCCCTGATCCCGGTTCAAAGGTCGAGTATTCGTCCGCGCAGAATCTCCCCGGCGGTAAGGCGGCAACGACAGCCGTTGCGTGTGCCGAGTGGGGATTGAAGACGCGCTATGTTGGCAAACTCGGTAATGATGCGGCGGCGGCGTTGCATAAGCAGTGCTTTGCAGATTCAAAAGTAGACGCAAAACTGATTTACGTCGATGGCGCAGCCAGCCCGCAATCGCTGATACTCGTCGACGCCGAGGGCGAGCGCACCGTCCTCTGCCAGCGCGACGAGCGGCTGACCCTAAGCCCTCATGAACTCGAGCGCGAATGGATTACCTCAGCCCGCGTGCTGCACACCGATGGTCGCGACACCGAAGCTGCAACACTCGCCGCCGAGTGGGCGCATGAAGCCGGCATTCCCGTTGTCGCTGATCTTGACGAAATCTATCCGGATGTTGACAAACTACTCGTGCAAATTGATTACCTGATTGTTAGCCGCGACTTCCCTACACGTTACACAGGCCTGACAAACCTGCCTTCCGCGCTCAAGGAGATTCAACTGCGCTTTGGCTCAAAGTTGGCTGCGGCAACGCTCGGCGCAGAAGGTGTTCTCGCTTGGGATGGTCGCGAACTGATGCACGTGCCGGCTTTCAAGGTGCCTGCGCGCGACACGACCGGAGCCGGAGATGTTTTTCATGCTGGCTTCATCTACGGATTGCTGAAGGCCTGGCCACTTCACAGACAGCTTGAATATGCGTGTGCAGCGGCAGCACTCAATTGCATGGCAATCGGCGCGCGCGGAATTCAATCAATTGAGCAGATTGAAGAACTAATGGCTGCTGGCACACGACATGCTGCAGCCCGCTATAGTTGAGCGCACCACCAGTCGACGCTGCACCTACCCGAGAAAAATCGTCCCATTTAGATGGATGCAGTTGCACAAAGTGCGAGAGAATTGAATCTTTGTCTTACTCTTCGAAACCCAAAAATGTCGTACAACAGCATCCAAATCCCTGCATCCATAAGGCTTTTCTTCATTTCGCGGATCGTTCTCCCACACCTGGTCAAAAATATTCCCAGAGTTCGCAAAGAAAACACTCCACTAAATCAATGCGATTAAGCTATATTGGCACGAACTCCGGAATTCACTTTTTTTGTAATTGAAGTAAAACCCCCTGGCTGAATTGCAGAACTGGAAGCTTGTCAATCCAATTCTGCAAATCCAATTCTGTAAATCAAGGAGAAGACCGTGAAGACTACCCAACTCACCCCTCAACCGATGAAGATTCCTGCCGGCTCCCGTGGCGGCGCGGGCAAGGTGATCGTCATCATCCTGGGCGTCATCTTTGTATTAGTAGTGGCGGTTGTCATCGGCATCTGGGCTGTGTGGCATCACTACACCAAGGACATCCACGTCTCACAAGACAGCAGCGGTCAGGCATCCATCAACATACCTGGTGTCAATATCTCCGCCAACCAGAATAAGTCCTACACTGCCGATGAACTCGGAATTGATATATACCCCGGCGCCACCCCGGCCAAGGGTAACTTCTCAATGAACACTGGCAAGGGATCTATGGTTACGGCGACCTTTGTGACCAATGATTCTGCCGAGGCCGTATCAACCTTTTATAAGGGCAAAGCCGGCCCAGGCGAGAAGACCACTATGGACACCGATGATGGCTCATTGATTACGTACAGCAATCCGAACAAGGAGTCAGTGACGGTTACCGTCAAGGGGCATGATTCCTCACATGACAACAAAACCTCGATCATCATTATTCACACCAAGGAATCCAATCCGTAGAACCGATGTAATCAGAAATGGTGCCCCCGTGGTGCGCAATGAGCGCTCGGGGGCATTTTTTCTGCGCGTCTGCCGAGTAGAATAGATTTTGGCTATGCCAACGCTCGTTCCAAACGCGAAAGAATCACCAAGCCAAAAGCTGCGGTTGAGAAGCCTCACTTTAGAGGGTCCAGCTGGCCGGCTTGAGGCATTGCTCAATGCCGGATCACCCACTGCTCCCTGCTCGGCATTGGTCTGCCATCCTCATCCGCTCGGCGGCGGCTCCATGCACAACAAAGTTGTTTACCACGCCATGAAAGCGCTCAACGATGCGGCCTTCGGCTTTGAGTTTCCCGTCTTGCGCTTCAACTTCCGAGGCATGGGATTAAGCGCCGGTGAGCATCATGGCAGCGAAGAAGCCGGCGATCTACTGGCCGCGCTAGCGTGGTTGCGCAATGAATTCCATCTTCCCATTCTGCTCGCCGGATTCAGCTTTGGCGCGGCGATGGCGATTGAAGCACTCAAAAATCATTCCGCAACATCGGACGTCTTCGCACTCGCAGCGCTTGGTTTGCCCATTGCCTCTGAGAGCCTCGGCCTGGTGCGCAGATACGGTTACACTACGCTTCACACGTTGACACTGCCCAAACTCTTTCTCAGTGGAGAGCGCGACGAGTTTGCGCCGGCAGATCAATTACGCCAGCTCATCAACTCGGCAACTGAACCCAAACATCTTGCTCTCATTCCCAACGCTGACCACTTTTTCAATGGACATTTAGCGGAGATGCAATCCGCACTGATTGATTGGCTGAAACATCTTGCTTCACTTCCCCGTAATCTCCAGACAACCAACAAGTCACAAGAGAAGGAAGCAATCCAGTGATACTGAACGCAAAACCATCCATGATTGATTCACTACAACTTGAAGAGATGCACAAAGAAGCTCAATCGCTCTTTACCGGCGCGCTTGATGCCTGCAATATCCCAACGGCATTTGACCGCCGTTTGCATTTTTCTGGACACACGCTTCATCGGCTATTGGCGACTGACGGAACTCCGACGACTATAGACCTTGCAAGCTTCAAACGCATCTTCGTGATAGCCATCGGCAAAGCCGCAGCGCCCATGCTCGACACCTTGCTGAACCGCATGAAACGCCGCAAGGGGTTGCGGGGAATCTGTTGTACCAACCAGCTGCCCAAGGCTCGCAACTGGCGCTTTCGCTATTTCAACGCCGGCCATCCGCTGCCCAATGAGGACTCCTTCCACGCCGCCCGCGCTTCACTTGCACTCCTCAAAAAAGCGCGCAAAGATACTCTTGTTTTCTTTCTCATCTCCGGCGGTGGTTCGGCGATGTTCGACCTACCACTCGATCCCACTATCACACTCGAAGATACCATCGCATTTCACGAAGCACTGCTCGCAAGCGGCGCGCCAATTGTCGAGATCAACACGCTGAGAAAAAAATTTTCCGCGGTCAAAGGCAGCCGGCTTGCGAACGCCGCCGATGAGGCCACTAAGATCTCGCTGCTGCTTCCCGATGTACCCATGAGCTCGCTCGATGCGCTCGCCTCCGGGCCAACGACTCCGGATTACTCCACCATGGAAGAAGCTCGCGCAATTATCGAGCGATACTCGCTGGCAGATAAATTTCCTCGTTCAGTGCGCGCATTCTTTGAGCGAGCAGATCTTCCCGAGACGCCGGGCAGCAAGGTATGGCAACGACTGGCGCGGCTTTCGTGGTCTGAGGTGCGCGTCAACAAGCGCCCTGAATCGCAGATCATGACTCCTCCTCTTCCACATCATGAGCCGCTGCCTGAAAAATCACGCGAGGCAATCGCCACGGCGAAACTCACCAGTGAATCACCTTCGCTGCGCAATTCAATCTACGAGGTTCTGCTCTCAAGCCACGATCTTCTGGAGAGCGCGCGCACATTAGCCGAAAAGAATGGCTATTACACAGTCATCGACAACAATTGCGACGACTGGGATTACGAAGCGGCTGCCAGTTATCTGCTAGTGCGCTTTCACACCTTGCGGCAGGAACATCCTCGACTTTGCCTGCTCTCGGGCGGCGAGGTAACTGTCACGCTCAGCCCAACACACGGTTCGGGTGGACGCAATCAGCAATTTGTTCTGGCTTGCGTGCAGGAGTTTTCCCTTCACCCCGGCGAAGCGATCACCGTCTTCAGCGCCGGCTCCGATGGCGTGGACGGAAACACTGAAGCTGCCGGCGCAATCGCCGACCCAACTACCAAAGCCCGCGCCGAAGCTTTCGGATTCGAGCCTGCTAAATCACTCGCGGACTTTGACGCATGCCCGCTCTTCACCGCGCTTGGAGACTCCGTCATTGTCGGCCCAACTGGCCACAATCTGCGCGATTTGAGAATTTTTTTGGCGCGCGACAACTCGGTGAAGTAGAAACATTTCAATAAAAAATCGGCGGCAGAGATTTTATTCTCTGCCGCCAAATACAAATGACTGCTTGTTTACACTCACATCTATAAATATGAGTTTTTAATTCAGTTGAATCGCAGCCAGCTCAGCTGCAATCTCGGCCGTATCCTGTTCCGCATCAGAGTCGGTCATTGGCCCATCGTCGCCGGAGGGAGCATCGAAAATGAATCCGGGATTCGGTCCGGGCCCAGACTTCTGTGCGCCATCGGCGCCACTCTGCGGAGCTGAACCGTTGCCCGCCGGAGGTGGAGGGGGTGTCTGGCCTGGATGCTGTCCCTGCCAATAGCGGCCACCAGGTCCACGATGGTCTCCATACTGCCTATTCTCATGGCGTGCCGCGCGCATCTCTTCCAACTGCTTCCACTGCTCCGGAGTCAGTTTGCTGCGAATCGCCAACAGGAAACGGGCGTTGGCCCTCTCAAGTTCCTTGCGCGCATCGGCAATGCGGTCAACCTGCGCCAGGATCTTTTCCTCATCCGGCTTATCGGCCTTCATCAATGGCTCAAGCGTCAGTTCGGCCTTGTCAACATTGGCACGCAGGTCAACAAGCTTTAAACGGTGTTGATCCATGATGCCGTCCATATCTTTGCGCTGCTCCTCGGTGAGGTTGAGCTTGGAAATCATCCTCGGCTCATTCCACCAGTGGCCATGGTCGCCGCGGGGACCAAGTGCACGCTCCATCGGCGGACGATGCTGACCAAACAAAGGCCCGTCCTGCGCCCTCAGCATGGTTGTTGCCGCACTCATCAGTGCCGCCCACATCACAACCAGCACCACCCCAAGAGTCCATTTCTTACAATTCAATCCATTCATTTTTTTCATTTTGTATTTCTCCCTTATCATGTTTAATGACCCGTTCGAGCCAGGTTTAATTTTGTTAAAGAATTAAATTTCTCCGATTTATGATTCCGGAAAAACTCAGAGTTTCTGTTTCCATGCTTCAAGCAAAGTTCGAAAAAAATTGTTTGCTGCTCCCGGGCTAGTCCCCAGCGCCTGCCTTTTTTACTTCGCCATCAGTGAAGCAAGCGGTTCCATCGCTGACGGACTGTCCTGGGCAATATCGCTGTCCACGTCTGCCAGCAGTTCATCATCCTGCACACCCTGTTGCGCGGCCAGTTGATTTTCTGCGGCTTTCTTCTCTTGCGCAACTTTCTGCTCAGCCAATTTCTGATCATCGGCCTTTTGTTGAGCAACCCTCTGCGCATCCTGCACATTGCGTTCATGCTGCACCACCCCGCCGGTAATAACCGACGCCAGAAGCACCGCGGTCATTGCGAATGTTGCAAGCCGAAAGCTCAATGGACGCCGCGCGCTCACAACAACACGCCGTTCGCGGCTCATGACATCTGAACTCCACGCCTGAACACTCTCCCGGTACGCTGCGAAAACTCCTGCCAGTTCCTGCTCTTCGCGCTCGAAGCTTGTTGCTCCCGTTTTACTGTTTGCCTGCTTCATCTCATCTTGATGCTTCATTGGCTCTTCCTCATCTCGGCTCTAACTTTGACCATGGCGCGCGAAAGATGCGCCTTCACCGTTCCCTCATTCAATCCCGTGGTTTCAGCAATCTCCAGCAGATCCATCTCCTCCACGTGACGAAGCAGAAATACTGTTTTTTGCCTTTCACTCAACGTCTCAACCACACGCCACACCTGCTTCACCTGCTCGCGTGCCATCACCTGCGCTTCTGGTGAAGAAGCTTGACTCGGCAACCACTCGCTCGCCTCGTCCACGCTGACGCTCTGCATCTGGGTCTGCCGCCAGAACTGCAAACGGCGGTTGCGCCAGTAATCCTTTTGCAGGTTGATTGCAATCCGCAACAACCACGTCAGCACACTCGATTCGCCTCGAAAGCTCGCCCAATTCCGGTGCGCCTTCAGCAGGCAATCCTGCGTCAGCGTCTCGGCCACATCCGGATCACGCATCGAGGCCAGCAGAAACCGGAAGACCTGCGGGCGGTGGGTTTGTGCCACCGTTGCAAAATCTGTTTCCGTACGCTCCAGATCCCTCTGGTTACTCGTAATTAATTCTTCCAAGACGTTCGCAGTTGCCATCACACAGATAGACGGCCCTTTTCTCTGGCGGGTTTACACCAGTGAATTCTTAACTACTGCATTCATTTTTCTCACTCACATGCGTGCTTTATTGCGTCAACTAATGAAGAATTTCACTTTTTGCCCAGCTTGTGCGAGTGGAGAAATTCAACAATTTTCTTTGCTCCTGCCCTAAACAAGTATCAAAACCTCTGAGAAATATTCTCAGACTGGAACTCGTTCCCTGCTTTTCAGTAGAAATCTCTGCGTTTAAGTTCTTTAAAAACAAAGCCAATCAGAGTGATCCAGAAAGTATATGCTTTTTAGAACTATCATTCCTTTTAGTGAATCCTGTATTCTGTTTTCAGCAGATTCCCGAGATTATTTCTTTCAGTTGGATAACAAAAGTACCGTGAAATCGTCTGTATCTTGCCTGTAATCTAAGGATTGAAGGGTTTGTTCAGGTTTTTTCCCCATCCGGCCATTCGTGGCACTCAACGTGCATCGACATAACAGTGAAACTCACAGGTAGAGGTTCTCCCCCATGGAGACCAGTTTAGTCAATCGCTTACAGGCAACACTCTTAGCCGCCACTACGGTTGCGCTATTCCTGTTGGCTATTGGCAACTTCGTCCAGGAGAGTCAGTTCCAGCAGCCATCTGATGGTGTCTGGTGGGTTGAAGCACCTGGCGGAATGATCGCCCAACGTGTCGACCCCGACAGTCCAGGCAAGCGGGCTGGTATCCAGGTTCATGACCTGCTGACGGCCATTGATGAAACTCCAATTCACAAGCTCTCTGACCTTGAACGCTCCCTGTATCAAGTTGGCATCTACGGCAAAGCCGCGTACTCGATTACACGCGACAATATTCCGATCGATAATCCCGTCGAAGTCATTCCAGAGCCACCTGACCGAAGCATGCTGAATGTCTACCGCTTCATTGGCCTGGTCTACCTTGCCATTGGAATTTACATTCTGCTGCGCCGCTGGACGGCCCCGCGTGCCACACATTTCTATCTCTTCTGCCTCGTCTCTTTCGCGCTCAATGCGCTCAAATACACTGGAAAATTTGACCTGCTCGATTCAACCACCAACTGGGTGAACATTGTTGCAGGGGCACTGCAGCCTGCACTCTTCCTGCACTTTGCGTTGAGCTTCCCTGAGGAGCGCCTCACACGACTGCGGCGTCGCTGGCTTCTGCCCATTGTCTACGCGCCGGTTGTGATTCTCATTGGCCTCTGGCTCATTGCCATCTTTGAGTGGCAAGCCTCAGGGCTTCTAAGACACCGCATCGACCAGATAGGAATCGGGTACGATGCCATTTACTATTTGTTGGCTGCTGGACTTTTCCTCGGAAGTTATAGCAAGGCTGGCACACCTCTGCTGCGCCAGCAATTGAAGTGGCTCACACGCGGCACGCTGCTCGCTGTTCTGCCTTTCACATTCTTCTATGCGATTCCATTCCTCCTTGATCTTGAAGTTCCGGTCGCGCTCACGCGTCTTGCTGGCCTGTCGTTGGTGATCCTACCTTTGACCTTCAGTTGGGCCATCGTTCGCTATCGGCTCATGGACACGGATCTGATCTTCAAACGTGGCGTCGCTTACACACTCGCTACCGGTCTGACCGGGGGAGCGTATTTCGGTATCATCGCACTGGCCGGGGTTGTTGTGCATACGCGTCTGCCCGAGGCTGTTCGCGAGTGGGGTCTGGTCATTGCAATCCTGCTAACCGCGCAACTTTTTGATCCATTCAAGCGACGCATTCAGAGCTGGGTCGACCGCATCTTTGACCGCCATCGTTACGATTACCGCAAGGCTCTCATCGAGTTTGGCCGCGGCCTGAGTTCAGAGACTAATCTCGCCGCGCTGCTCAACTCCATCGTTGACCGGCTGCCCAGCGCATTGCTGGTCGAGCGCGTCGCAATCTTCATGGAACAGCAGGGTGTCGAACAATCCGCCCCTTGCCTCGAACTCGTCGCCTCTCATGGTCTGCCGCAGAGCCTCAATCCCCGTCAGCTCGATCTCGGATTCCTCAAATTTGACACCGACGAAAAACATACCCACATCTTCCTTGAGAATGCTCAACAAGCGATCTATCTCTCGCCCAGCGAGCAGCAGTCTGCCGCTGCGCTGGACCTCAACTACTACCTGCCCTGTCGTGTGCAGGATGAAAGCAACTCACGCACCACAGCCGTCATCGGACTCGGCCGCACCATCGGCGGCGACTTCCTCTCCAGCGAAGATGTTGAGCTCCTTGAATCGCTCGCCAGCTACATCGGCATCGCGCTCCAGAATGCCAGCCTCTACGCGCAACTTGGCCGCCAGATTCGCGAGTTCGAGCAACTCAAGGAGTTCAACGAGAATATCGTCGAATCCATCAATATCGGCATCATCGCCGTCGATCTCAACGACTGCATCGAGAGCTGGAATGCGCAGATGGAAGCGATGTACGCCATGAGCCGCGCTGAAGCAATCGGCCAGCGACTCTCCGACGTCTTCCCGCCTGATCTCACCGAGGCACTCGATAGCTTCAATGGCGACTCTGGCGTCCACCATCTTTACAAATTCCGCCTCATGACGCGCGCCGGTGAACAACGCACCACAAACATCGCCGTCGCACCTTTGCTCTCGCGTGACTTTGTCTCGGTCGGCCGCATCCTGCTTGTCGACGACATTACCGAGCGCGTCCTGCTTGAAGCGCAGCTTTCGCAAGCCGACAAACTCAGCTCCATCGGTTTGCTCGCCGCCGGCGTTGCGCATGAAATCAACACACCGCTAGCCGTCATCTCCTCAAATGCGCAGATGCTCTCCAAGCAAATGAGCGGCGACACCAAACTTGCGCCCCTCCTCGACAAAATTACCCAGCAGAGCTTCAGAGCCGCTGAGATCGCCAACGGTCTCCTGAACTTCTCGCGAACCTCAACAACCGAGTTACGCGACACATCTCTCAACCAGGTCATTCGCGACACTCTCTCGCTCGTCGAACATCAGTTGAAGACTGCGAATATTTCCGTTGTCATGGAGCTCGCCGACGATCTGCCGCTCATCTCCGGTAACCCCGGAAAGCTGCAGCAGGTCTTCCTCAATCTCCTGCTCAATGCCAAGGACGCGATGTCCGGCGGTGGTCACCTCCGCATCAAAACACTGGCCAATGGCCACGTTGAAGCCATCATCTCCGACACTGGCTCCGGCATTGCCCCCGAGCACTTGAAGCGCATTTACGATCCATTCTTCACCACCAAGACAGCGCCCAAGGCGGGCGATCGCCGTGGCACCGGTCTCGGCCTCTCCGTCTCTTACGGCATTATTCAGGAGCACGCAGGCAAGATTGAAGTTGTCAGCTCCATCGGCGCCGGAACCACTTTCCACCTTGAGTTTCCCATGTTAAGGAAGTCCGTACATGCCTGAGGAATTACTAACCCAGGGCCCGTCCCTGAACGAGAACACACAAAGCGGCGCAAGCATTCTCATCATTGATGATGAGTCTGGAATTCGCGAGTCACTTGAAACTTTGCTGACCTTCGAAGGTTACTCCCTGCGCATGGCCGTCGATGGCGATGAGGGTCTGCGCATCCTTGACCAGCATAGCTTCGACCTCGTCCTCCTCGACCTCGCCCTCCCCGGACAAAGCGGCATGGAGCTTCTGCCGCTGATTCACGAGCGCTACCCCGAGCTGCCGATCATCATGATTACCGCCTACGGAACCGTCCACAACGTAGTCGAAGCCATCCGTGCAGGCGCTGAAAATTTTGTACAAAAACCATGGGACAACGAAAAACTTCTCGCTGATATTCGCAGCGCCATCGCGCGCCATCGCGCAGAGGAAGAAAATCTGAAACTCAAGCGCGCCCTCAAGGAACGCTACAGCTTTGCCAACATCGTCGGCAAAAGCGAGCCCATGCTGCGCATCTTCGATCTTGTCGCCCAGGTTGCTCCCAGCCGTTCCACCATTTTGATTCAAGGAGAGAGCGGAACCGGCAAAGAACTCATCGCCAAGGCGCTGCACGCCAACTCGCCGCGTCGCGACAAGCCATTCGTGCCGGTCAACACTGGCGCCATGCCGTCAGAGCTTTTGGAATCCACACTCTTCGGTCACGTTAAAGGCTCCTTCACTTCGGCCATCGCATCCAAAAAAGGCCTCTTTGAGATTGCCAACAACGGCACGCTCTTCCTTGACGAAATTGCCACCATGGGATTCGACACACAAGCCAAAATTCTGCGT